>CABPCX010000077.1 GCA_902406135.1 uncultured Eubacteriales bacterium | reverse complement strand
GTAGTTTTCTTTTCTAACTTCAAAATATGCCTGAGGATGAGCGCATACAGGGCAAACTTCAGGAGCTTTTTTGCCGATTACGATATGTCCGCAGTTACGGCATTCCCACATAGTTTCTTCGCTCTTTTCAAATACTTTCTGCATCTCAACATTGTTAAGAAGCTTTCTGTATCTTTCTTCATGAGTTTTTTCGATGGCAGCTACCATACGGAATTTTGCAGCAAGTTCTTTGAAGCCTTCTTCTTCAGCAACTTTTGCAAAGTTATCGTACATATCTGTCCACTCATAGTTTTCGCCTTCAGCAGCTGAACGAAGGTTTTCAGCTGTTGTGCCGATACCCTTAAGTTCTTTGAACCACATTTTAGCATGTTCTTTTTCATTATCTGCTGTATGCTGGAATATAGCTGAAATCTGCTCATATCCCTCTTTTTTAGCTACGCTAGCGAAGTATGTATATTTGTTTCTTGCCTGGCTTTCACCGGCGAATGCTTCCATAAGATTTTTTTCTGTTCTTGAGCCTTTAAGTTCCATAATATTGCCTCCTTATTCTTTTGTATTTGTAAAATGAATTACAGATCTAAATTACCACATTTATGAATAAATTTCCATATGTTTTTTTTAAAATTAGCGCAAAATTATATTAAATAAAAAATATAACGACAATAAGTGTCAATAGGTTGATTAATTATGTAAAATGCGGTAAAATAACTTGATATGTGTAATTTTCAGAGAGGTGGAAAAATGATTTTTATTAACCCAAGGGAAGTGGCAGCTGATGCCCTTACTGAAATAAATAAAATATCAGCATATAATAATGTAACTCTCAGAAAGTATTTGAGACAAAACGGAGCTATGTCCAGAAAAGACAGAGCTTTTGTCACAGAGTGCGTAAACGGCACCCTTAGAAATCTTATTTATATAGACTACATAATAAATCATTTTTCAAAAACAAAAACTGAAAAGATGAAACCGTTCATATTATCTGTTATAAGAATGTCAGTGTATGAAATAATATTTATGGACCGTGTGCCCGATTCCGCTGCCTGCAGTGAAGCCGTGGAGCTGGTTAAAAAAAGAGGTCTCGGAAAACTGTCAGGATTTGTGAACGGTGTTTTAAGAAGCATAGCGTCTGAGTGGGAAAATGTCGAAATGCCTAAACAGGGCACACCGGAATATATTTCCGTTAAATATTCCCATCCGCTTTGGCTGGTTAAAATGTGGCTTTCAAAATATGATTTTGATACGGTTGAAAAGATATGTATGGCAGACAACAGTGCACCTGATGTATGTATATGTGTAAATACCGAAAAGACCACAAAAGAAGAGCTTAAAAAGAAATTTGAGGAAAAGGGCATAAAGGTCAGAGACGGCGTATATGTTGAAAATGCCCTTCATATAAAGGGTACGGCGGATTTGACCGAGCTTGAGGAGTTTAGAGAAGGGCTGTTCCATGTACAGGACGAAAGCTCAATGCTTGCGGTAGACATACTTTCACCCAAAGAGGGAGAAAGAATACTTGATGTATGTGCCGCTCCCGGCGGAAAATCATTTTTAGCCGCCGAGAAAATGCATAACCGCGGAGAAATAGTATCCTGTGATATTCATGAGCATAAGGTGGAACTTATAAAGATGACTGCCGATAGGCTTGGAATAGATATAATCGACACAAAGCTTAGAGATGCTTCAAAAGTTTCCGAAAGCGACTTTGAAAAATATGACAGGGTAATTGTTGACGCACCCTGCACAGGCTTTGGTCTTATAAGAAAAAAACCTGACATAAAGCTTAACAGAACAGGAAACGACATAGATACAATAACGGTACTTCAAAAGGAAATACTTGATGCTTCGGTCTTATGCGTTAAACCGGGCGGACTGCTTGTTTACAGCACCTGCACCATATGCAGAAAGGAAAATGAGGCAAACTATAAATATATTCTTGATAAAGGCGGATTTGAGCCTGTTGACATATCCCAAATGCTTCCTGACAGCCTTAAAGAGTTTGCAGGAGAGGGATATATACAGCTTCTGCCCGGAATAAATGATACAGACGGATTTTTTATTTCTGCTGCTAGGAAGAAAGGATTCTAAATGAAAAAGGATTTAAGATCGCTTACGCTTGAGGAACTTCAGGCAGAAATGGCTGAGATAGGCGAGGCAAAATTTAGGGCAAAACAGATATTCAGATGGATGCATGTCAAGTACGTTTCAGACTTTTCGGAAATGACTGACCTTTCTGAAAATCTGAGAAAAAAACTTGATGAAAATTATGAAATAGGCAGGGTCAGACAGGTCAAAAAACTCGTCTCAAAAGAGGATAATACGACAAAATACTTGTTTGAACTTGAAAATAATTATATAATAGAGAGCGTATTTATGAGATATTCATATGGAAATACCATGTGCATATCTACACAGGCCGGATGCCGTATGGGCTGTGCGTTTTGTGCATCTACTATAGGAGGCGTTGAAAAAAGTTTATCGCCTTCAGAAATGCTGGCTCAGATATATGAGGCTGAAAAGGATACGGGAGAAAAAGTAAACGGCGTTGTACTTATGGGCAGCGGTGAACCTTTGGATAACTATGATAATGTTATAAAGTTTATCAAGCTCATAAACTCAAAAGACGGTAAAAATATGGGTCAGCGCCACATCACACTGTCTACCTGCGGGCTTATAAACAAAATGTATGAGCTGGCGGATGAAGATTTGCAGATAACTCTTGCGGTATCCCTTCATGCACCCAATGACGGCATCAGAAATACTATTATGCCTGTTTCAAAGGCCAATCCTATGGATAAACTGCTTGAAGCCTGCAGATATTATACCGATAAAACAAAGAGAAGGATTACTTTTGAGTATTCGCTTATTAAGGGGGTAAATGACAGCCCTCAGAATGCAAAGGAACTGGCTTCAAAATTAAAGGGTATGCTTTGTCATGTTAATTTGATACCTATTAATGATGTCAAAGAAAGGGACTATGTCAGAAGTTCCAATGAAACAATAAAAACATTTGAAGAAATACTGCTCTCAAGGGGTATAGAGACAACTGTCAGGAGAAAACTTGGCAGTGATATAGATGCTGCCTGCGGCCAGCTTAGAAAGAGATATAAAGACGAGATAAAATCCGTAAAGAGGTGATAATATGAGTGCTGTCGGAAGATGCGATTTAGGCAGAGTCAGAAGTCAAAATGAAGATTCTATTTATATATCGGAAAACCCGAATACGGAATTTGAATATTTTATCGTAGCCGACGGCATGGGAGGCCATAATGCGGGTGAAATTGCCAGTCAGTCAGCAATAAAATATTTTAATGAATATATTGAAAACAACTGTGTGATAAATGACGGCTCAGATGTGCTTGATGCATTTGTGGATGCTTTGGGATACAGCAATTCAAAGATATTTGAAATGTCTGAAAATGACCCGTCATACAGCGGTATGGGAACAACTTTTACTGCTGCGGCCATATGCGGAGGAAAAATATACTGTGTCCACATAGGCGACAGCAGGCTTTATGTATATGACAGAAATGGGCTTAGACAGATAACGAGGGACCACTCTTTTGTTATGGAGATGGTCAGAATGGGTAAGATTACAGCTGAAGAAGCCAGAGTCCACCCGAAAAGAAATATGATAACAAAGGCTGTAGGCATTGAGAAAAATATGCCTGCTGACACCATGATAATCCCTATAGAGGAAGACAGCATAATTCTTGTCTGCTCTGATGGACTTCCGTCAATGGTTACGGACAAGGAGATAGAGAAAATTTTGAAAAAGAAAACAGGGCTTGACAAAAAAGCAGATTTACTTGTTGAGCTTGCAAATAAAAATGGCGGTTATGACAATATTTCCGTTATTCTTGCAGATGGAAAGGTGGATAACTAACGATGTTGGAAAAGGGTACTGTTATCAGTAAAAGATACCAGATTATCGAAAAACTCGGCTCAGGCGGAATGGCTGTTGCATATAAAGCAAGAGATATGAGATTGGGCAGATTTGTTACAGTTAAAGTTCTTAAGGACGAATATGCGGAAAATTCAGAGTTTTTAACAAAATTCAGTTCAGAGGCTAGTGCGGCTGCCAGCCTTTCGCATCATAATATTGTAAGAGTATACGACGTCGGAGAAGACAGAGGAATAAACTACATAGTTATGGAATATGTCCATGGCGAATCTCTTAAAAAGACAATTGAGCAGAAAGCTCCCTTTGATACTCTTACAACCCTCAGTGTGGCTATGCAGATAGCGTCTGCTCTTTCACACGCACATAAACATCACGTAGTACATAGAGATATCAAACCTCAGAATATACTTGTTTCTGTAGACGGAACAATCAAAGTAACAGACTTTGGCATTGCAAGAGCTGCCACTACAAATACTTATGCCGCTGATGTAAACGCCATGGGCTCAGTTCATTATTTTTCACCTGAGCAGGCCAGAGGCGGATATGTAAATGAAAAAAGCGATATATACTCCCTCGGTATAACTATGTTTGAAATGGCTACAGGCAGGGTGCCTTTTGATGCCAGCAGCTCAATAGCCATTGCGCTTAAACATCTTAATGAGGAACTTCCTGACATTAAGCAGTATAATCCTGACGTAACAAGAGGTCTTGAGGGAATTATCAGAAAGGCTACACAGAAAAAGGCCGATGAAAGATATGACAATGTTGACCTGCTCATATCAGACCTTAAGCTTGCCATAATAGAGGCTGCAAGGGTTGCAAAGACTTCAAAATCAAAGGTACAGGAAAAACCTGCTGCAAAGGCTGCGGACGAAATAGACGTTCCCCAGTTCAAATCATCAAGAGAAAAAAGATTAGCCGAAAAAGCAGCCGTTGCGGGGGCAGTAAGTGTTGCCGCTGCCGAAGAAATAGCAAATGCGGCTGAAAACGACGATGACGATACTATGCTTGAGGGCCAGCTTTCCCTTGACGATATCAAAGGAAACGTACAGAATAATCAGGAATATGACGAATCATACGATGACTATGATGACGGATATGAAGATGATTATGATGACTATCCCGAAGAGGAAAATAAGGAAGAAGAAAACGACGAGAACGAAATCAAGGTCGAGCTTGCTAAAAATATAAAACTTCCCAAGAGAAGTGTCGGATTTGATAAATACAGCAAGAAGCTGAAACTTAATAATGAATACGACAGTTATGATGATGACGATTATTATGACGACGATGACGACGATTATGACGATGACTTTGACGATTACTATAAAGAATTCGATGAAGAAAAACGTCAGGAAAGAAAGGTTACAATTGCGGCTGTAATCACTTCATTCATCATTATTGGCATAATCGTGTTCGTAGGTATAAAATTCTTTAATGTGTTTGACAATGCGGCTGCCGTATTCAATAAAGCACAGACTGTGCCTCAGTTTGTCGGAATGACAATGACAGAAGCTGAAGAAAAGGCATCTGAACTTGGCATAACACTTATTGAAGGTGCCGTTGTAGACAGCGTTGAACCTAAGGACACAATACTTACACAGGACGTTGATGAAGGTACAGAAATAACCGGAAAAATGGAAATAATGGTAACCATAAGTTCAGGCGCTGATATGTATAATCTTCCCAACGTAGTAGGAATGCAGGAGAGCGAGGCAATATCCGAGATAACTTCCGCTCTTAATGCCAACATAATTATTGAATATGAATATGACGAGACATATCAGGAAGGCCAGGTAATAAAACAGTCTCCTGAAGGAGATACTCCTGTAAGCGAATCAACCGACGTAATACTTACAATCTGCAGAGACCAGGACAGCATCAATGCTGTAGTGCCTAAGGTAGTTGGTCTTACAGAGGAAAGCGCAAAGAATAAAATAACTTCCAGCGGACTTACAGTAGGAAACGTATCTTATACATCAAGTTCTTCCGTTGCAAAGGGCTATGTAATAACACAGACAGCCGAGCCCGGACAGGAAATACTTAAAAACAGTGCAATTGATATCGTTGTAAGTACAGGAAGACCCGTACAGCAGTCAACAAGCAGTTCTGGAAGCTCCGGAAGCTCAGGCGGAACAACATCCGGAAACAGCACTTCAACTTCAACCGGAAGCGATTCTAATTCAAATACCGCTCCTATAGGTTCAGACGGCGGAGAAACAACAAATAATAACCAGTCAACGGATACTTCATCTCAGACAAATAACCAGACCAATACATCAACTTCAAGCGGAAACAGCACAGATGTAGGAGATGACGTTCCTGCACTTGGAAGTATGGAATAATGGGTGTGTATATGCTTAACGGTACTATAATCAAAGGAATAGGCGGATTCTACTATATAGCTACTGAGCAGGGTGTTTATGAATGCCGTGCGAGAGGCAAGTTCAGAAAAGAGGGAATAAAGCCGACAGTAGGCGACAGAGTCCTTATAAGCATAATAGACGGAAAAAATAAAAAAGGCAGTCTCGATGTTATCGAGGAAAGAAAGAACTGTCTTTTAAGACCAAGGGTATCCAATATAGACCAGGCCATAATAGTTTTTGCGTCTGTAAGTCCTGATTTCAATCCCGATATAATGGATAGATTTATAGTTCTTGCGGAACAGCAGAAACTGGATATCCTTATCTGCATAAATAAGATTGATTTGGATTCCGAAGAAAAATATAAAGAAATTTATGATATATATTCAAAGGCCGGTTTTGATGTAATAACGGTCAGTGCGGCTAAGAATTATGGAATAGATATACTTAAAAGCAGACTCAAGGGAAAAACCTCTGTTCTTGCAGGACCTTCCGGTGTAGGAAAGAGCAGTGTGTTAAATGCTATAAAGCCCGATATCCAAGCACAGGTCGGAGAAATAAGCAGAAAAATAGAGAGAGGAAGACATACCACAAGACAGTCTGAGTTAATGGAAATCGACGAAAATACGTTTATTGTGGATTCTCCCGGCTTCACATCCCTTGATATGAGCCGTATTGAGCCGGAAAAACTTGAAACATATTTCAGGGAGTTTCTGCCTTATCTTGATGACTGCAGATACAGCGGCTGTAAACATATAAATGAAGACGAAAGATACTGCGCTGTAAAAGCTCAGGTGGGAAAGACCATAAGCGAATCAAGATATCAAAGGTATGTAGACATATATAATGAGATAATTGAGGAAAGGAAACGAATGAAATGAAAAAACTTTCTCCGTCGATGTTATCGGCCGATTTTGGAAGACTTAATGAACAGCTTGAAGTAATCGAAAAAGCCGGCGCACAGTATCTTCACATTGATGTAATGGACGGTATTTTCGTTCCTAACATCAGTTTTGGAGCGCCTGTATATAAGTGCATCAGAAAAAGCTGCAATATGGTTTTTGACGTGCATCTTATGATAACAGACCCTATACGCTATATTGACGACTTTGTAAAGGCAGGGGCTGACATAGTCAATTTCCACGTTGAAGCCTGCGAAAAGCCCGAAGAAGTCATAGAAAAAATAAAATCTTACGGTGTCAAATCAGGAATAACAATAAAACCTAAAACACCAGTAAGTGTCATAGAGGAATATCTTGATAAGGTAGATCTTGTTCTTGTAATGACTGTTGAGCCCGGTTTTGGCGGACAGAAGCTTATGCCTGAATGTCTTGAAAAGATAACAGAGCTTAAGAAAATCAGAGAAGAAAAGGGATATTCCTATGAAATAGAGGTTGACGGCGGCGTCGGCCTTGGCAATATAAAAGAAGTTATGGACAGCGGCGTTGATGTTGTTGTAGCAGG
>CABPCX010000076.1 GCA_902406135.1 uncultured Eubacteriales bacterium | reverse complement strand
TCCGTATCCGGCATCCTCAACGGCCTTGATTATGTCGTTTTCACTTATTTTGCTTTCATCATAGCTGACCTGCATACTGTTTGTAAGCAGGCTTACGCTTACATTTCCTTCACCTACAAGTTTGCACACGCTCTTTTCAACATGTGATGAGCAGGCACTGCAGGTCATTCCTGTTACGTCAAATTTTTTATCCATTTAATCACCTACTTAAATACTAGGCTTTAGCCACTAATAATATACCATTATTTATTGCCGTAGTCAAGAAAAAGTTTCTATGCCCTAACATTTTGACAAAAAAATCAGCGCCGCAAATACCTTTATATTTTATTCTGTAAACATAAATTATCTGCAGCGCTGTAAGGTTACTTTATTTTACTTTTCAGGTTCATCAGGCTTGTTTTCTGCCTGTGTTTCTTCCGGCTTATCCTCTCTGCCGCTGTTAAATACAAGTTCGTTATCCTTTGCATCAACAGTTACGCAGTCGCCTTTCTTGATGGCGTCTCTTAAGAATTCCTCGGCAAATCTGTCCTCAACCTTTGACTGAAGTTCACGTCTTAAAGGTCTTGCACCGTATGCGGGGTCAAAGCCTTCCTTAGCAATAAGAGTAATGGCTTCATCTGTAAAGCTGATGTCGATATCCATATTCTCTTTTACTCTCTTGATGATTTCGTTTGTCATAAGTTTTACGATTTCTTTGACATTTTCTTCATTCAGAGGGTGGAATACAATTATATCATCTATACGGTTGATGAACTCGGGCTTAAACATATGTTTTACCTCTGCCATTACCGTATCCTTCATAGCCTTATAGGATTTTTCCTCGCTGTTGTCAGCTGTAAATCCGAGTTTCTTAGGCGCAACTATATTCTTTGCTCCGGCATTTGATGTCATAATGATAACGGTGTTCTTAAAGTCAACCTTTCTGCCCTGGCCGTCCGTAATGTGGCCGTCATCAAGAATCTGGAGCATAATATTGAATACATCGGGTGATGCCTTCTCAATTTCGTCAAAGAGAACTACACTGTAAGGTTTTCTTCTTATTTTTTCTGTGAGCTGTCCGCCTTCTTCATATCCAACATATCCCGGAGGTGAACCAATCATTTTAGACACCGTATGCTTCTCCATGTATTCGGACATATCAATTCTTATCATTGCGTCCTCATCGCCAAAGAGTGCCTCTGCAAGTGCCTTTGAAAGTTCTGTCTTACCTACACCGGTAGGTCCTAAGAACAGGAATGAACCGATAGGACGTTTAGGGTCTTTAAGTCCTACTCTGCCTCGTCTGATGGCCTTTGCCACTGCCGAAACAGCTTCTTCCTGACCGATTACACGTTCATGAAGGATCTTTTCAAGGTTAATAAGTCTTTCGCTTTCTTCCTGTCTGATGGACTGTACGGGAACTCCTGTCCACTTTGATACAACATCGGCGATTTCTTCTTCAGTAACCACCTGTTCTGTCTTGGTGTTCTTTTCGTCCCATTCTTTCTTAGCGTCTTCAAGCTTCTGTTTAAGTTCAGTCTGCTCTTTTTTAACTTTGGCAGCCTTTTCAAATTCCTCAGTCTTGATGGCAGCTTCCTTCTCTTTTTCAAGGGAAGCAATCTTGTCCTCAAGCTCTTTTACATTTGTAGGTGCCGTATATGTTTTAAGTCTTACCTTTGATGCAGCTTCGTCCATAAGGTCGATGGCTTTATCGGGAAGGTATCTGTCTGTAATATATCTTGAAGACATTTTTACAGCTGCTTCAATGGCTTCATCCGTTATTTTTACCTTATGATGAGCCTCGTATTTGTCACGAAGTCCCTTAAGCATTGCAACGGCCTCTTCCTCATTGGGCTCATTAACCATTACCTGCTGGAAACGTCTTTCAAGGGCTGCGTCTTTTTCGATATATTTTCTGTATTCCTCAAGGGTTGTTGCTCCGATAAGCTGAAGCTCGCCCCTTGCAAGTGAAGGTTTAAGAATATTTGATGCGTCGATGGCGCCTTCTGCACCGCCGGCTCCGATTATTGTATGAATCTCATCAATGAAGAGGATAACATTGCCTGCTTCTCTTACCTCATCAATGACTTTTTTGATTCTTTCCTCAAATTCGCCTCTGTATTTAGAGCCTGCAATCATAGAAGAAAGGTCAAGGGATACAATTCTCTTATCCTTAAGGGTTGAAGGTACGTTTCCTTCATATATTTCCTGTGCCAGGCCCTCAACGATGGCTGATTTGCCGACACCGGGGTCACCTACAAGACAAGGATTGTTCTTTGTTCTTCTGCTCAGTATCTGGATAACACGTTCGATTTCCTTGTCACGTCCGACAATGGGGTCAAACTTGCTTTCAGATGCCATTTTTGTAAAGTCTCTGCTGAATTTATCCAGTGTAGGTGTGGCGCTCTTTCCGTCGCCTGAGCCGCTTGTGCTGCTTCCGCCTTCACCAAGCATTGTCATAACATCTTCATAAAGTTTCTGTCCGTTTACTCCGAGGGATGCAAGTATTCTTACAGCAATTGAATCCTGCTCCTGCATAAGGGCAAGGAGAATGTGCTCTGTGCCTACATATCCTGTACCCATTTTTATTGATTCCTGAACACTCATATCAATAACTCTCTTTGACCTGGGTGTGAAATCCTGAGGATAGTATCCGCCTCCGTTATTGATGCCTACAAGTTCCTCTATTTTTTCTGTAATGGCTTCTTCAGTTACGCCCTGAGCCTCAATGGCCTTTGACGCAACGCTGTCCTTAACTCCGACAAGACCAAGAAGGATATGTTCTGTTCCTACATAGTTATGTCCAAGATGAACCGCATACTGTTGAGCCTTTGTAATTGCTTCTCTAGCTTTTTCTGTAAAATTACCCTGCATATTTATCACTCCTTTACGCCTTAATCTGCTTATTCAAAAGCTTTTCGCAGATAATCGGCTCTGCATTTATCTCTTTCAGTCGGGGTCATATCGCCTCTTCCCGTTACCTGAAGTGTTGCCGGCTGAATGTTAATCATCAGTTCGGCAAGACCTACTGAACATTTGGGCAGGCCGCTTACACCCATATTTTTTCCTTCCATTAAAATGGATATTAACTGCATTGCTTCTTTGCCGGAAATTTTTCTGGAATTTTTAAGTATTCCGTATGATCTCCATACTTTATCTTCAATTTCGTCCTTAGAGGATTCATAAGCTTTCTTTCTAAGCTCCTGCTCTCTCTGGACTATTATTGCAGCTACTTTTTTAAGATTGTTTATTATATCATTTTCACTCTGTCCCAGAGTTACCTGATTTGATACCTGATATATGCTTCCCATGGCATCACTGCCTTCGCCGTAAATACCTCTTACGGTTATTCCAAACTTGGAAATAGCCTGCATAACATTTCTTATCTGTCCTGTTCTTTCAAGCTCAGGCAGATGCATCATATATGATGCCCTTAAGCCCGTGCCCACGTTTGTAGGACAGCTTGTAAGGTATCCGTATTTCTCACTGAAAGCGTATTCAACGCTTTCTTCTATAAGATCATCGATCTTATCTGCCACATCAAAGGCACTGTCTATGTCATCTCCTGCTGATATTGCCTGAATTCTTATGTGGTCTTCCTCATTGAGCATTATGCTTATGGTCTCATCATCCTTTACAAGGACCCCGCAGGGCTTTGATGATCTCATAAGCTCCGGGCTTATTACGTGTTTTTCAACAAGAGCAAATTTTTCGTTCTCGCTGAGCGTATTTACCGGAATATATTTAAACTGTTCGCCGAAAACCGTTCTGCTTCCAATTATTGAATTCTTAACCTCATTTATCATTTTTTCGGCATCGGCATTGGACAGCTTATTGTAAAAACTGTATTTTTTTAAGTTTCTGGCAAGTCTTACTCTGCTGGAAATTATAATTCCGTCTGAACATTTAGCGTTTTCATACCATTTACTCATTCTTATCATCTCCTTCAAGAGATCTTATCCTGTCACGCAGGACTGCGGCTTCTTCGTATTCTTCCTTGGATATGGCATCAACGAGCCTGCGTTTCAAATCTTCAAGCTCGTGTTTCTTAAGCAATGAGCCGCCGTTTCTCTTTGGAACTTTTCCTTTGTGGACATTGTCGCCGTGTATGCTTTTGAGGGAGCCTGTTATATATGGTTCAAAGGCCTCATAGCATGAACTGCATCCAAACTTTCCGCTTCTTCTAAGTTCATCATAGGTCATTCCGCATGAAGGACATCTTGCGGCTGACTTTTTATAGGGATTCGCAAAGTCTTCCTGCTTTGTGGAACCAAAGTTCAGAAGGCCCTGGAATATATCCTGGAAAGAAATAGGCTTTTCAAGCCCTATCTCTCTTGCGCAGTTCTCACAGTAATAATGTTCTGTTTTTTCTCCGTTTACAAGCTGCACTGTATGAACAGTGGCATCATTTTTATGACATCTTTCACAAAGCATATTTCATGCCTCCTTACTATATCGATACATCAAAAAGTACCTTCAAATTAATTATTATCCTGTCACTTTATAAATATTCCGATTATTTGTTGTTAGCCACCAGGAGTGGCGAGTGCTAACATTTGATCAAAATAAAAAACCCATTCAGGTTTTCTATTTCTTTTCTTATTTGCTACTCATTATAGCACATAATTTTTTAAATGCAATAGTTTTTTTAAAATTTTTCAAAAAAATTATGTAAACTTTATGTGAACAAAGAAAATGGCTCAAATTCGGGATTTTTTTCAAATACTACCCTTTTTGAAGTATCAGGATGGATAAATTCCAGCCTCTTTGAATAAAGGGCAGGACTTATGTTAAAGTATCCCCTTTTAAAGTCAGGATTATATTTTGTATCTCCCCATAAAGGTATTCCTGCATTGGACGTCTGCACACGTATCTGGTGATGTCTTCCCGTATGGAGTTTTATATCCAGCAGAGAAAGTGTGCCGAATTTATCATCGTCTATGGTCTTTATGAGCCTGTATTCAAGAATGGCTTCCTTTGCATTTTTGTTTCCTTTATCGGAAACTGTAGACATATTCAGTCTCTGATTTTTTACAATCCAGTCTGTCATAGTGCCGCTTTCCTTCTCAGGCACACCGCAGCATACGGCCGCATAGTTTTTTCCAAAATCTCCGCCATTCATTTGTTTGGCAAGAAAGGATTCCGTCCTTTTATTAAGGGCAAAAACCATAAGCCCGCCCACTGGCCTGTCCAGTCTGTGCACAAGCCCTGCATAACCAAACTTTTTTTCTACGGCCGAGAGTAAATCTTCACTGCCCGTTTTATCAGGCTGTGAAGGTACTCCCGCAGGCTTTTCAATTATTGCTATACTTTTATCGCTGTAAATAATATTTAATTCCATAATTCACTCATTCGCTTTTCAATATCGCACATCCACAGGGCTCTATAGATATATTTATGCAGCCATTGTTTATGGCATATATCTTTCCTCCTGTTTTATAACCGTTAGTTCCGCTTTTAAGAAGTGTGACAGCCTCTCCCTTAATATTTCCGCCCGCAGGCCAAAGGGGCAGGACTATCGTCTTTCTTTCATCCGTACTGTTAAATACGGATATTATTCTTTCATCGTCATCAAATCTTGCTACAGCCGCAACTCCGTCATCGGCATATATAAATTTAAAGGAACCTTCTTTAAGCACCCTGTATTTTTTCCTGAGCTCTATCATCTTTTTATGGAATGAAATGAGCTCCTCATCTTCTTTTCCCCAGGGATAGGTTCTTCTGTTGTCAGGGTCAGTCCAGCCTGTTACACCCGCTTCGTCACCATAATATAATGTAGGAATACCCGGCCAAATAAACTGAAACGCTGCCGCATTCATCATAACGGCTTTATTTACATTTTCTCCGGCAGCCTGGCTTCCCGCTGTGGCAAGACGTCCTACTCTCATATTTGTCCTTGTCAAAAACCTCGAATGGTCGTGGTTTGAAAGTTCGTTCATCCCTGTAAATAAAGCATGTATGCCCATATCCCTGCTGTTGGCTGTCATACTGTATTCAAAGGCTTTCGCATTTCTGAATTTTCCGCCGTCAAATCCGTCGCTGTGCTTTTCCATTCCGGTAAAGAACCAGGACACCGGCTCCATAAAAGCATCATAATTCATTACGGAGTCCCACTGGTCACCTTTAAGCCAGTCAGCCGCACTTCCATAGTGCTCGGCTATTATAACGGCTTCGGGGTTTGCCGATTTTACTTTTTTCCTGAACTCTTTCCAGAATTTATGGTTATATTCCTTGGAAAAGCCCAAATCGGCCGCAACATCTATTCTCCAGCCATCGGCATTAAATGGAGGTGATATCCATTTTTCGGCTATATCCATTATATATTGAAACAGTTTTTCCGACTGTTCATAATTGAGCTTAGGGTGGTTTTTATGTCCCCACCAGCTGTCATAGCAATCATTGTCAGGCCAGCAGCCCCCATTCCATTTAAAAAAGTCATGATATGGACTGTCTTCGCTTATATAGGCTCCTGTTTCATAGCCGTCTGCCTTTTCATATATTTTTTCTGCGTCCAGCCATTTATTGAATGAGCCGCAGTGGTTGAATACACCGTCAATAATAACTTTTATTCCTCTTTTATGGGCTTGCTCCACAAGCTCCGCAAAAAGATAATCTCCCGCTTCAAGGTTATGCCTGTCAGTTGTTCTTACAATATATTTATCTTCATCGCTGTCGGCTATTATTTTTCCGAAATGCGGGTCTATATGCTCATAATCCTGAATGTCGTATTTATGATTGCTGGGTGACACAAAAATAGGATTCAAATATATCATTTCTATGCCAAGGTCATGAAGATAATCCAGCTTATCCATAATGCCCTGCAGGTCCCCGCCATAAAAATTGCATATATCGCTCTCCTGTGGAAGGGCATCCCATTCATCTATATGCCTAACCTTTTTTCCGAGATATTCGTATTCATCATTTACAACGTCATTTGTTTTGTCGCCGTTAAAAAATCTGTCCACAAAAATCTGGTATCCTACGGCGCCCTTTGCCCAGTCAGGTGTTTTATAGTGCCTGTTTATTGTAAAGTCAAAAAATTCATTGTGCTGTTTTCTAAGCCCTTCGGCATTATAAAAATATATTTCTGAACCGGCCTCTATTTCAAAATGGTATTTCCTGTCCTTTTCTTCGGGAGGAATTACTACATAATAATAGTCAAAAATTTCTTTGCTTTTTTCAATGGTCATTTTGATACGCATATCTTCAGAGCAAAAATATACACCATCGCATTCTCCGCTTCCGACCATTATTCTGACTTTTACCTCGTCAGACTCGTCGGGCTCAAAGGGAAAAAGATAGTTTTTTGTCTCGTCGCTGAATACGGCATCTTCATTTATAATGCAATTCATGATTTTTTCATCAAGAATTATCTGCTCTCCTATTCTCATATTTACTCCCCATTATGATTTAATACAATAAAAGTATATATTTTTTATATTCTCCGGTCAATAGAAGACTGGCTGCGGTTCGTATTATATATTGTATGACATTAGACTTAAATTTCCCCGCAAAAAATTTCTCGCAGTTTTTAGATTAAATAAAAAAAGAGGCAGTCTTCGGCGGAGGACTACCTCTTTTTTAAGACCCGGTTTTGTGAACAAAACCAGGCTTTGTGTGAATATAGTTGGGGAAATTCACGGGAATTATTATATCATCATTAAAACAGGTTGTCTAGAAAATTTTACATTAAATTTACGAAACTTGTCATACATCAGCTGCTGTAATCCTCAAGTATACGGTTTAGTCTTTCCCTGCCTTCAACATAAATACCTTCTTCAAGCATTTTCTGTTTTTCATCTTCAAGGGTATTCACAGGTATTT
>CABPCX010000075.1 GCA_902406135.1 uncultured Eubacteriales bacterium | reverse complement strand
TCCTTCGGTCTTATTGAACCCGAATAATGAGAAAATATCAGGAGAGGCAGTGCCTCTCCTTTTATTTTGCCCGAAATTCATATAATTTTTTTAAAAATATAGATTTTAATAAAAATGCTGTTATAATAGTCCTTGGATTTTGTTTGAAACCGTATTTTTTTGTTAAAGCTATAATTGTCAGTGTTTTTCATATATTTTCCCTTTGGAATAAATATGAGATATTCTCATCCTTTTTATTTTAAATTTTTCTTAATATAAAAATTTTTGTTGATACCTCTTTATAAATCTGATAAACTATTATATTATGGATGGACTATGTAGAAATACAATAGTAAATATATAAAGAGGTGCACAGTTAATGAGTTTTCTTGAAAAGATATTTGGAAACTACAGTGAAAAAGAACTAAAGAAGATTAATCCTATTGTAGATAAAATCGAAAGTTATGACAGCGCTATGCAGGCTCTTTCAGACGAAGAGCTTAGAGCAAAGACTGATGAATTTAAAAACAGGCTTGCTGCAGGAGAAACTCTTGATGACCTTCTTCCCGAGGCATTTGCCGCAGTAAGAGAGGCCGCATGGAGAGTAAGAGGGATGAAACCCTTCAGGGTTCAGCTCATAGGCGGTATCGTTCTTCACCAGGGACGTATTGCCGAAATGAAAACAGGTGAAGGTAAAACACTTGTGGCTGTTATGCCCGCATACCTTAACGCCCTTGAAGGAAAAGGCGTTCATGTAGTAACAGTTAATGACTACCTCGCAAACCGTGACGCGGAATGGATGGGCGAGATATTCAAATTTATGGGACTTACTGTCGGAGTAATACTCAACAGTCTTACAAGTTCGGAAAGACAGGCCGCTTATGCCTGCGATATAACTTATGCTACAAACAACGAGCTTGGATTTGACTACCTGAGAGACAACATGGTAGTTCGCATGGAGAACCTTGTTCAGAGAGGACTTCATTATGCTATCATCGACGAGGTTGACTCAATCCTTATCGATGAGGCAAGAACACCCCTTATCATTTCAGGAAGCGGAACAAAATCCACACAGCTCTATGAAATAGCCGACGGATTTGCCAAGAGACTTGAAAAGGGACGTATCCTCAATGAGGAAGACGCTTTAAATCCCCTTATCAAGGAAGAAATCCAGGAGGAAGGAGATTTTGTTGTTGATGAAAAAGCAAAAACAGTTACTCTCACACAGCAGGGTGTTGAAAAAGCAGAAAAATTCTTTAACATCGAAAACCTCTCAGATCCGGAAAATATCGAAATTCTTCATCATATTAATAATGCTCTTAAGGCAAACTATAATATGTTTAAGGACCAGAACTACGTTGTCCAGAATGATGAAATTCTGATAGTTGATGAATTCACAGGACGTATTATGCCCGGAAGAAGATATTCAGACGGTCTCCATCAGGCCATTGAGGCAAAGGAACATGTTAAAGTTAAGAGAGAAAGCAAAACTCTTGCTACAATAACATTCCAGAACTTCTTCAATAAATATGATAAGAAATCAGGTATGACAGGTACTGCTCAGACTGAAGAAGCCGAGTTCAGAAATATTTACAACATGGACGTTGTATGTATCCCTACAAATAAGCCTGTTATAAGAAACGACAGAACAGACGTTGTTTATACTACAGAAGCAGGAAAATTCCGTGCGGTAGTAAATGATATAAAGGAAGCCCATGAAAAAGGACAGCCTGTTCTTGTGGGTACAATTACAATCGAGAAATCCGAACTTTTAAGCTCAATGCTTAAGAGAGAGGGAATACCTCATCAGGTGCTCAATGCCAAGTATCATGAAAAAGAAGCCGAGATAGTAGCCCTTGCGGGACAGATGGGTGCCGTAACAATAGCTACAAACATGGCAGGCCGTGGTACCGACATTCAGCTTGGAGAGGGCGTTAAGGAGCTTGGCGGTCTTAAGATAATCGGTACAGAAAGACATGAGTCAAGACGTATCGACAACCAGCTCAGAGGACGTGCCGGACGTCAGGGAGACCCCGGTGAGTCAAGATTCTTCATTTCCATGGAAGATGACCTTATGCGTCTTTTCGGTTCAGACAGAACTAAGGAAATGGTTGAAAAAATGGGTATCGGCGAAGATGAGCCCATTGAACACAATATGCTTGCAAAAGCAATTGAGAGTGCTCAGAAGAAGGTTGAGGGCAATAACTTTGCCACACGTAAACGCCTCCTTGAGTACGATGAAGTTATGAATGAGCAGCGTGAGATTATCTACCGTGAGAGAAAGAGAGTTCTTATGGGAGAAAACCTCCGCGACAGCATACAGAATATGATAGACCAGATTATCGACAGAACTGTAGACAGATACATTGCTGACGAGACACCTGTTGATGAATGGGATATGGTAGGATTCAATGAAGGAATCCATGAAATTATTCCTCTTAAGGGAAGCTTCCTTGTGCCTGAAGACAAAAAGGCTACAGTAACAAAAGAAAGCTTCAGAGAAGACATAAAGAAGATTGCTCACAGACTTTATGAGCTTAAGGAACAGGAAATTAATGACGAGGAAAAAATGCGTGAGCTTGAGCGTGTAGTTATGCTTAAGGTTATCGACTCAAGATGGATGGACCATATCGACGATATGGACCAGATGCGTCAGGGTATAAGCCTTCAGTCTTATGCACAGAAGGACCCTCTCATTGAGTATAAGTATGCAAGTTATGATATGTTTGAGGAAATGAGCAACAGCATACAGCTTGACACTGTAAAGACACTTTACAGAGTAAGAGTTGTGACAGAGGCAAAGCGTGAGGAAGTAGCTAAACCCATGTTCACAAACAAAGACGACACACTTGTTGCAAAACCCAAACAGAGAGCAGCCGCTAAGGTAGGAAGAAATGATCCCTGCCCCTGCGGAAGCGGAAAGAAGTATAAAAACTGCTGCGGCAGAAATGCGTGATATATAGTTGATAGTATGTAAGGAGTTAGTGTTATGTTTGAACTTGACCAGATAGGTAACGAGTTGTCACCTTATGAAGATAAGCTCAAAGATATGGGCAGTCTGCTTGGGGTGGAAGAAGCAAAGGAAAAAATTGCTGAGCTTGAGGAAATATCAGCAGACCCTGAGTTTTGGAATGATATGGCCAAAAGCCAGAAAACAATGCAGATCATAAAGGGCCTTAAAGATAAGGTAAACGGATATGAAACGCTTGTTTCCAAATATGAGGATATCTATACCCTCATTGAGATGGGAAAAGAGGAAGAAGACGCAGAGCTTCTTGAGGAAGTGAAGCAGGAGGCTGAAGAGTTTAAGGAAAACTATGAAAAACTCAGAATATCAACACTCCTTGACGGCGAGTATGACAGAAATAACGCTATCGTAACACTGCATGCCGGTGAAGGCGGAACAGAGGCCTGCGACTGGGTAAGCATGCTTTACAGAATGTACACCAGATGGGCAAACAAAAAAGGCTTTGCCGTTGAAACTCTGGACTACCTTGACGGAGACGAAGCAGGTATCAAATCCGTTACATTCCAGGTAAACGGAGAAAATGCCTACGGATACCTTAAGAGCGAGAAGGGCGTACACAGACTTGTAAGGGTATCACCCTTTGACTCATCGGGAAGAAGACATACTTCATTTGCCAGTTGCGACGTAATGCCTGAAATAGACGATGATGTTGAAATAGAGATTCGTCCTGACGATATCAGGGTAGACACATACCGTGCCAGCGGTGCCGGCGGACAGCATGTCAACAAGACATCATCTGCTATCCGTATCACGCATTATCCTACAGGTATCGTTGTTCAGTGCCAGAATGAAAGAAGCCAGTTCAGTAATAAGGATATGGCTATGAAGATGCTCAAATCTAAGCTCCTTGAACTTAAGATTGAGGAGAATATGAAAAAGCTTGCCGAAATAAGAGGAGATATAAAAGAAAATGCCTGGGGCAGCCAGATACGTTCTTATGTATTTATGCCCTACAACCTTGTAAAGGACGTAAGGACCGGAGAGGAAACGGCCAATGTTTCGGCGGTTATGGACGGCGAGATAGACAGATTTATAAATGCTTATTTAAGCTGGATACATTGATGATAAAACCCTCCGTAAAGGAATCTTCCTTGATGGAGGGTTTTTGCGGTGAATTGATATGAAAGAGATAATTATAACAAAAAACGACAGCGGACAGAGAACCGATAAATTTTTGATGAAGTATTTTTCAAAGGCGCCTAAAAGCTTTGTTTATAAAATGCTGAGAAAAAAGAGGATAAAGCTTAACGGAGCCAAGGCTGACGGCGCTGAAATGCTCAATGAGGGCGACAGCATACAGATGTACCTTTCTGAAGAAACCATGGACGGATTTAAGGAAGAAAGGGTAATAAAAAAAGCGTCATCGGATATTGATGTGGTCTATGAGGATGAAAACATTATTGCGGTCAATAAACAGGCAGGAGTTCTTTCCCATGCGGAAAAGGCGGGAGATGATGACACGCTCATAGACAGGATACTCAGCTATTTAAACGAGAAGGGTGAATATGACCCTGAAAAGGAAAGAACCTTCGTGCCTGCCCTCTGCAACAGGCTTGACAGAAATACCAGCGGCATAGTTATCGCGGGAAAAAATTCGGAAGCCTTGAGACAGATAAATGAAGCTGTAAAATTTAAAAGTATAAAAAAATACTATAAAACTTTGGTGTGCGGCAAAATAGAAAAATCCGGACGACTTGAGGACTTTTATGAAAAGGACTCACAGCTTAATAAGGCAAAAGTCGGAGGAAAAGAAGGAAAAATAATAACGACCATATACAGGCCCCTTAAAACAAACGGCAGATATACCCTGGCTGAGGTGGAGCTCATAACGGGAAAATCCCATCAGATAAGGGTGCATATGGCGTCGGCAGGATTTCCCATAATAGGTGACGTTAAGTACGGAAATAAACAGGAAAACGAATACTTTAGAAAAAAAGCCGGAGTAAAGAGACAGATGCTCCATGCATATAAAATGGTTTTTGAAGGCCTTAAGGGAGAGCTGGCCTATCTTAACGGAAAAACCGTTACGGCCGATGTTCCCAAGGACTTTAAATGTGCCGAGAAAGAAATATTTGGCATATAATAAATGAGCAAAAAGAAATGGCTGATGTTGTAAAAAAAACGGGTATTTAGTATAATTAAATTTAGATTTTGTGTTTGGAGGGATAATATGGCGCAGACAGTGCTTATCGTTGATGATGAGAAAAATATAGTTAACATTATCGCTTTTAACCTTAAAAAAGAAGGCTATGATGTCCTTACGGCCGGTGACGGAGAAGAAGCCGTAGCCATTGCCAATGAAAAAAATCCGGACCTTATACTTCTGGATATAATGATGCCCAAAATGGACGGATATGAAGCCTGCAGAAAAATAAGAGAAAAACATAATATGCCCATAATAATGCTTACAGCCAGAGCTGAAGAGCTGGATAAGGTCCTCGGCCTTGAGATGGGAGCCGATGATTATGTGACAAAGCCCTTTGGCACAAGGGAGCTTATTGCCAGAGTAAAGGCCAACTTAAGACGCTCTGTCATAAAATCTCAAAATGAGCAGAAATCTACAAATATAATGGAATTTAACGGCCTTACCATAGACCTGGATAAATTTGAAGCCAGAAAAGGCGACAAGGTGCTTGAACTTACATTCAGAGAATTTGAACTTCTCAAATTCCTTGCCCAGAACCTTACACAGGTATTTTCAAGGGAGACGCTTTTGGAAAGAGTGTGGGGATATGAATACTACGGAGACGTAAGAACAGTTGATGTAACTGTAAGAAGACTTAGAGAAAAACTTGAGGATAATCCCGGAAAACCTGTATACATACTTACAAAACGCGGAGTCGGCTACTATTTCGGGGGAAATTAAGGTGATTTGATTGAAAAGCATTAAGTGGAGACTTATTGCGATGTATCTTGGACTTGTACTCATAGTTATGATAGTTACGGGTTCATATATATTGCTTAGTATGCAGAAAACTGAAATAGACAAAGCTAAAAACCAGCTTATGCTGTATGCCCAGAAGGTGAGTGAGCAGGTAGTTGAAAGCTATGACGAGGCTGACTTTCAGACTGCTCTGGAGCAGTTTACAAGGACCAGCTCTTCGGACAGCCAGATACAGGGAAATATTATAAATGAGTACTGCGAGACCGTGGCTTCCACAACGGTTTCCCAGCCGCCTTTTCCCCAGTATAACAACTCCGTTGTTATGATGGCCATTGCCGGAGAAACGGGATTTGACGAAGCCAGAAAAGACGATGAAACGGATACCACTTGGATTTGTTATGCGTCCCCCGCAATGACAATAAACGGTGAGGTAAAATACGTTATATACGCAAGGATGAACGCATCGTCAATGCAGGAAAGCCTTGCCCAGACCACAAGGACAATCATTGTGGCTGTGTTCCTTGCCCTTGTGCTGGCTGTGCTTATGGCCTACGTCTTTGCCAAGACCCTTACGGGACCGATACACCAGCTTACGGTTAAGGCCAAGATACTTGCCGAAGGTGACCTGAAACAGACCGTTGAAGTGTATTCGGAAGACGAGATAGGACAGCTGGCTGAGAGCTTTAACTATATGGCGTCTGAGCTTAATAAAACCGTCGGAGAGGCTTTCAGGGAAAAGAATAAGCTTGAGGCCATACTCCATAATATGACCGACGGAGTTATTTCCTTTGACAAGAGCGGAAATATAACCCATGCCAATACGGTTGCCGCTGAGATGCTTGAAGTAGACAAGCTGGATTTCAATCTGGATATGTTTACAAGAAAATATGATTTGGAACTGGATGACCAGGGCAGAGATATCGAAGACGGAATGGCTGTCCAGCTTCAGTATACATTCCCTGTGGGCGAGAAATTTATCAATGCCAGTTTTTCGCCGTACTTTAATGAGACGGAAGAAATCGAAGGTATTGTCGTTGTACTTCAGGATATTACAAAACAGAAGAAACTTGACAATATGCGAAAGGAATTCGTTGCCAATGTATCCCACGAAATGAGGACACCCCTTACAACAATTAAGAGCTATACGGAAACTCTTATGTACGGAGCCCTTGAAGAAAAGGATATGGCGATGGACTTTTTGAACATAATAAATACAGAGGCAGACAGAATGTCATTCCTTGTAAGAGACCTGCTTCAGCTTTCAAGGTTTGATAATAAACAGGTGCAGTTTAAGTTTACAAAGGTATATATAAATGAGCTTATAAGTGAAAACGTAAGACAGAATAAAATACACGCCGAAAATAAGAAACAGAATCTTATACTTGAGCTGTGGCCCGATGACGATGCCTATGTTGTAGCGGACAGAGACAGAATAAATCAGGTTATAAACAATATAACTACCAATGCCATAAAATACAGTCCTGAAGGAGCTACCATAAGGATATATGTAACGGAAGACAAGAGTTATTATAAAATCAATGTTTCCGATACGGGAATGGGAATCTCAAAAGAGGACCTTCCCAGAATTTTTGAAAGATTCTACAGGGTTGATAAGGCCAGAAGCCGCGCCATGGGAGGCACAGGCCTTGGACTTGCCATTGCCAAGGAAATAATGGAAGGCCATGACGGAAAGCTTACTGCTGAAAGTGAATATGGCAAAGGAACAACAATGACAATGTGGTTTATGAAAAATCAGGACAATAAAATTACCTGCAGTTCAGACGATTTTGAATAATTGTAACTTAAAGGTAAGCTGTGTGTAATATAACTGTAACATTGCAAATATATAATATACTTGCGAAAGTTATATTGCACAGTGGGGTTTTCTCCGCTGTGACATTTTAGCGGAGGAGGCGCGTTGTATGAG
>CABPCX010000074.1 GCA_902406135.1 uncultured Eubacteriales bacterium | reverse complement strand
CAAGTCAGTATCTTTCTCAATCACATTCAGAGCTGAGGACAGAACACTCGTAGATGACGATGTAAACTCAGTTATGACTGATATACTTTCCGCTCTTGAGCAGAAATACGGCGCTGTTCTCAGAGATAAATAAAAACAGCAATTTAACGGTTTTTTACCTAAATGAGACTGAGGTTTGACCGTTTCGGCGGTATTATGTAACCTTTAAATCAATAATTTTTAAATTTACAGAGAGTTGTGATGTAATCATGACTCTCTGTTTTTATGTCGAAAATAATACATCACATAATAGGAAAGTATATTTTTGTCAGACAATAAATTTGAAAAAGCCTGAAAAACGGCTTAATATGTAATTACATTATGTCATATTATTAAATTAACGGGTACGTTGATGTATGACAACAGAGGAAAATATTGCTTTTGAAATATAATTATCAGGTTGCATAAAACCTCATAATACAAATATATGGATAAAATGCACAAATAAGTACCTAAAAGTGTTGTTTTACGTGCTGTATCCGTGCAATGTTTTTGCAAAAAAACCTTGAAAATAATAAAAATTGAGTTATAATGTAATAGTGTTGTGATGTTGAATAGCAGTTTATCAACACAAAGCTTAAATAATTCTGTCGTGGAGGGAGAATTAAAATGTTTAAAGATGATAAACGTGTAAGAATGTTCTGCGGTCACTACGGCAGCGGAAAAACCGAATTTGCGGTTAACTATGTTACAAAGCTTAAAGAAGAAGTAGGCCCTGACAGAAAGGTTGTTATATCCGATATGGATATTGTAAACCCTTATTTCCGTTCAAGAGAAAAAAAGGAAGAACTTGAGGAAAAGGGAATAGTTGTTTACGGTTCATCATATAACAATGATGCGGACATACCTGCGGTTCCTGCCGAGATGATGGGTCCCTTTGTTAACAAAAACTGTGAGTATATCGTTGACCTTGGCGGAAACGATGTAGGAACCATAGTTCTTGGAAGATACAAAGAACACCTTGATCCGGAAGAAATAGATATCTTTATGGTAATAAACACATACAGACCTGATACCTACGATCCTGATCTCTGTATCGAACAGATGAGAGAGCTTGAAGCCGGTATCGGACTTAAGATTACAGGTTTTGTAAACAATACAAATCTTGTCAGAGAAACTAAAGCCGAAGATCTTCTCAGAGGCGAAGAGATAATCTCTGAAGTAAGCAGAAGAACTGGAGTACCCATCAGATATACTGCTTACGTTGAGGAAGTTGTTAAAGACATGACTCCTGAAATCAAAGCTAAACTTTCAGGAACAGTCGTGCCTCTTACATATTATATGAGAGCATCATGGATGTGATTTATCTAAATAAATAAGGAGGTGCACTTAAATGGCAAAATTCACATTAACATTCAACAAAGAAAACTGCAAGGGCTGCGAGCTCTGCGTTAACGCATGTCCTAAAGATCTTCTTGCACTCGACAAGGAATTTACTAACGACGCAGGTTATTTCCCTGTAGGTATCACTGATCAGGAGGCATGCATCGGCTGTCAGAGCTGTGCAAGAATGTGCCCCGATTGCATAATTACAATCGTTAGAAATGATTAATTGAGAGAGGAGGACAATAATAATGGCAAGAGTTATTATGAAAGGCAACGAAGCTATCGCTAAGGCAGCTATCGTTGGCGGTTGTAGATATTTCATGGGCTATCCTATAACACCCCAGAACGAAATACCCGAATATTTATCAAGAGAATTACCTAAAGTAGGTGGAACATTTATCCAGGCTGAATCTGAAGTTGCAGCTATAAATATGGTTTACGGAGCAGGTGCATCAGGTGCCAGAGTTATGACATCTTCATCAGCACCCGGTATCGCACTTAAACAGGAAGGTATTGGCTACCTTATCCACGGCGAGGTTCCCGCAGTTATCGTATCAATGATGCGTGGCGGCCCGGCCCTTGGTACTATCCAGCCTTCACAGAGTGACTATATCCAGGCTGTATACGGCGGATGCAACGGTGACAAACATATCCCCGTATTTCTTCCCGGAAACATTCAGGAAGCTGTAGATGACGTTAAATACGCATTCGAAATGGCTGACCATTACAGACATCCCGTAATCGTTTGCTGTGACGGTCTTATCGGACAGATGATGGAGCCCGTTGACTTCGATCATCCCGTAGAGATCAAATCAAAAGACGATCCCGCTAACTGGGCACTCGGACATTCAAGACCCGGTGAAAGAAACTTCATCTATGGAATTTCTGATGACGCTCCTGACTGCGAGAGAAGAAATATCAGAAACTTCGAAGGCAAATATGCTGAAATGGCTGCTACAGAAGCTAAATATGAAGAGTTCATGATGGATGACGCTGAGTACGCAATGGTTGGTTACGGTACAACAAGCCGTATCCTTAAGACAGCTGTTATCGAGCTCAGAAAAGAAGGATACAAAGTTGGTTTAATCAGACCCAAGACAGCTTGGCCTTTCCCTGAAAAACCTTTCCAGAATAAAAATATCAAGAAATTTATCGTTGGCGAAATGAGCATGGGCCAGATGGTTATGGATGTTGAGCGTGCTTGCGAAGACAGATCAAAAGTAACTTTCTACGGCAGATGCGGTGGTGTTATTCCTACACCTGAGGAATACATCGAATTCGGTAAGAAAGTAATGGGAGGTGCAAACTAATGTCTACAGTAATTTTCCAGAAACCGGAAGGTATGACAGATCGTAAATTACATTACTGCCCCGGATGTGCTCATGGTATCGTTCACAGACTTGTTGCAGAATGTGTTGCTGAACTTGGACAGGTTGATAACACAATTATCACAGCTCCTGTAGGATGTTCAGTATTTATTCCTAACTATTTTACATATGATACAATTCACTGTGCTCACGGTAGAGCTCCTGCTACAGCTACAGGTATCAAGAGAGTTCACCCTGACAAACTTGTTATCACATACCAGGGAGACGGTGACCTTGCTTCAATCGGTACAGCTGAAATCATTCACTGTGCAGCTAGAGGAGAGAAGATCACAACTATCTTCATCAACAATGGTATCTACGGTATGACAGGTGGACAGATGGCTCCTACAACACTTCCCGGAATGAAGGCTACAACATGCCAATCAGGCCGTGACGTTAAAGTAAATGGTAACCCTCTTCGTATCTGTGAACTTCTTGCTACTCTTGACGGCCCTGTATACATTGAGCGTGTATCTGTTGATTCAGCTCCCAATGTAATCAAGGCTAAGAAAGCTATCAAGAAAGCTCTTGAGTGCCAGATGAAAGGTTTAGGATACTCACTTATCGAAGTAGTATCAAGCTGCCCTACAAACTGGGGTATGACACCTGTTAAGGCTATGGAATTCGTAAGAGAAAAAATGATTCCTTACTATCCACTGGGTGTTTATAAAGATTTAACAGAGGAGGCTAAATAATTATGGGAAAAACATATAAAATTAGCTGCGCTGGATTCGGTGGACAGGGTGTTATGTCAATGGGACAGCTTTTAACATACGCTGGTATGGAAGAAGGCAAAGAAGTTGCATGGGTTCCCTCATACGGTCCTGAAATGCGTGGTGGTACAGCTAACTGTTCAGTAACTGTTTCTGATGAACCTATCGGCTCACCCGTATTCGATAATGGCATTACAACATGTATTGCTATGAACGTTCCTTCATATCTTAAATATGTTGATAAAGTAGCTCCCGGCGGAGACCTTTTCATCAACTCTTCAATCATCCACGATGAAGTAAAGAGAACAGATATCAACGTTTACAAAGTTCCCGTTAACGATATCGCTGACGAACTTGGAAACCAGAAACTTGTTAACATCATCATGCTTGGTGCTGTTCTAGAAGTTACAAAGATTGTTTCTCCTGAAACAATTCTTCACAAAGCTTTCCTTAAACTCTTCGGAGAAAGCAAAGCTAAACTTATCCCTGCAAACGAGAAAGCTCTCGCTAAGGGTGCTGAGGCTGTTAAAGATCAGCTTAAATAAGAGTGAATTTTGCTATGCACTTTAAATAACTGGCGCAGGCTTTATGCCTGTGCCTTTTATTTTTGCTAGAATATTTTTACTATAGATTTTAGCGAGCTTTTTAGGTGAATAGTATAATTTTACCAGATTAACGGTTGATTTTTGTTTTATTTTGTTATATAATACAAGTAATCTTTATGTTGGAGGAAAAACTTTATATCATTTCCTCGTAATAACAATAAGGGTTGGGATTTTTAACAGTTTAAAGGAGGATTTATTATGAAAAAGAAAATTGCAGTTTTACTTGTAGCTGCTATGACTATGGCACTGGCTGTACCTGCTTTTGCACATCAGGTAGTTGTTGTTGACCCTTCAAAAGAAGTTGTTGAAGAGACAGCAAAAGAAACAGAAGCAACAGAAGAGGCTGCTACAGAAGAAACAACAGAAGCAGTTGTTGTAGAAGAAACAGCAACAACAGAAGAAGCTGTTACAGAAGAAACAACAACAGAAGCTACAGAAGAAGTAGTTGAAGAAACAAAGGTTGAGCCTATCGTTACATCACCTAACAAAGAAAAAGACCGTGAAGTAGTTCTTGAAGATGGAACAGCTGTTACATATTCAAAGGTTAAAGAGCCTAAGACTATCTTCAATACAGCTCCCTCAGCTGAACATCCTTTCTCAGACGTAACAGGCGAAGATGAAAAATATGCTGAAGCAGCTTACTCACTTGGTATGACTATCGGTATGGTAAGAGGCACACAGTTTGTTCCCGACGGAACATTAACAACAGAAGATGCTATCACATGGCTTTACAGACTTCTTGATGGCGAAAGCAAAAACGGTATCATTTTAACAAACATTTCAGAAGCTAACGGATATGCTCAGAAACCCCTTACATGGGCAGTTGGTTTAGGTCTTGTTGAAAGCACAGTTGAGCCTAAGAAAGAAATCACAGTTAACGAATTAAACGCTATCCTTGCTAAACTTGGATACAACACAGGTCTTGTTGGAACAGATGCAACAATGACAAGAATTGATGGCCTTAAACAGGTTCTTAACTGTGGCGTTGCAAGCTCACTTACACCTATATCAACAGCTGATTACCTTCGCGGTGCGATTGAGGTACACTGATATATTTAAATCTAAATAATAATTTTAAAATACGGACTTTTTAGTCCGTATTTTTTTGTGGGTGTTTTTAAATAAACATAATATATTTAGCTTGACAAACATACATGTCTTATATAGAATGTTATACGAAGCTAACATATTATTACATAATACAACAGAGGTGTTAAAAATGACTCTTGATGAACTGGCAATAGGTGAAAGCGGAGTTATAGTAAAAGTAGGCGGAGAGGGCGTATTGAGAAGAAGACTTCTTGATATGGGACTTACGCCAAAGACAAAAGTTATGGTTAGAAAAGTGGCACCAATGGGTGATCCCATAGAACTGCATCTTAGAGGATATGAACTGACTATCCGTATAGATGACGCTAAAAAAATTGAGGTGGAAAGGACTAGCGAAAAATGATATTTGCTCTTGGTGGAAATCAGAATTGTGGAAAAACAACATTGTTTAATCAGCTCACAGGATCAAACCAGCATGTCGGAAATTTCCCGGGAGTTACGGTAGAAGGAAAAAGCGGTATCGTCAAGGGACATCCTGACGTAAAAGTGGTTGACCTTCCAGGTATATATTCTCTCTCACCATATACGGCTGAAGAGATAGTAACAAGAGATTTCTTGTTAAATGAAAAAATTGACTGCATTATAAATATAACGGATGCAACAAATATCGAGAGAAACCTCTATCTTTCCTTACAGCTTATGGAGCTTGACATACCTATGGTAATAGCTCTTAATATGATGGATGAGATGAGGGAAAACGGAAACACCATTAAAATAAAGCAGCTTTCCGAAGACCTTGGAGTTCCTGTTGTTCCTCTGGCAGCTGTTAAAAATGAAGGTGTAGATGAGCTTATAGAGACTGCAATACATACGGCTCAGCTTAAACAAAAGCCGGCTGTTACTGACTTTTGTTCAGGTGCAGTGCATAGGGCGATACATTCTGTTGCGCATCTGGTAGAGGACCATGCCGATAGAATAAATGTACCTCCAAGATTTGCGGCTACGAAGCTTATTGAAGGTGATGAGCCCATGCTTAACTCTCTCTGCCTTTCAGATAATGAGAAAGATATGCTTGAGCATATAGTTACTGAAATGGAGGCGGAGACAGATACTGACAGAGAAGCAGCTCTTGCCGATATGAGGTATGACTTTATAGAGAGAGTATGCGAAAAATCCGTTGTAAAAAACGGTGAATCTAAGGCGCATGCAAGAAGTATAAAGATAGACAGCGTACTTACCCATAGGATTTGGGCTATACCCATTTTCATAGGGATAATGGGAGTTATTTTCTGGCTTACTTTTGGCGTTTTCGGAGCATTTTTATCCGACGGATTTACAGCTATAATAGATTCGTTTATTGCTCTTATAGACCGAGGACTTACATCCTACGGCATAAACCCTGTAGTACATAGTTTGATAGTTGACGGTGTATGCGCCGGTGTTGGAAGCGTATTATCATTCCTTCCTACTATAGTTGTACTGTTCTTCTTCCTTTCAATGTTAGAGGACAGCGGCTATATGGCCAGAGTGGCATTTGTAATGGATAAGGCATTAAGAAAAATAGGTCTTTCCGGAAGGTCATTTGTTCCCATGATAATTGGTTTTGGATGTTCCGTGCCTGCCATAATGGCAAGCCGTACTCTGCCGTCAGACAGAGACAGAAAAATGACTATAATGCTTACTCCTTTTATGAGCTGTTCAGCAAAGCTGCCCATATATACTATATTTGTATCATTATTCTTTGCTCCGGTATTTAGACCACTGGCAATGATAGGACTGTATGTATTTGGTATGGTAATGGGCGTTGTTGTAGGTCTTATACTTAAAAAGACAGCATTCCATGGAGAACCTGTACCTTTCGTTATGGAGCTACCCAACTATCGTATGCCCGGACTTAAATCGGTAGGTATGCTTATATGGGATAAGGCTAAGGACTTCATAACAAAGGCTTTTACAGTAATATTTACAGCTTCGGTTATTATATGGTTCTTACAGACCTTTGATACAAGATTTAATGTGGTTGCAGACAGCGCAGACAGTATGCTTGCCCTTATTGGACAAACATTATCTCCCATATTCAAGCCCTTAGGCTTCGGAGACTGGAGAGCGGCAACAGCTCTTATAACAGGATTTTCTGCTAAGGAAGCTGTTATCAGTACATTGACTGTACTTGTTGGCGGAAATATGACAGCCATAGGAGATATGTTCACATTCAATGCGGCTGTTGCTTTCCTTGTGTTTACATTGCTCTATACACCATGCGTTGCGGCCATTGCTGCCGTTAAGCGAGAACTTAAGAGCGGAAAGTGGGCACTTATAATAGCTTTTGGACAGACTGCCTTTGCCTGGGTTATTTCGTTTATAGTATATCAGCTGCTCAGTTTGATTTTATAAGGCGGTGGATATTATGAGTATTTTGGACTGGATACTGATAGGAGCAGTTTTAATAGGCGTTTTCTTTGCAGTAAGATATATGGTCAAAAATAAAGGAGGCTGCTCATGCTCGGGCGGCTCATGTATGGGAAGCTGCTCATCCTGCAAAAGCAGATGCAGCACTGGTAAAAGAAACAAAAATTTTGATATTTAAGAGAAAGCACCGATATTTATCGGTGCTTTTTTATGTATGTTTACATTAATTATGAATGTACATAAAAATAATAGGTGCTGCCTTCGATATATTTTTTATAATCGACTTTTACAAGGGCTTTGCCCGAAACTGTAAATGCAT
>CABPCX010000073.1 GCA_902406135.1 uncultured Eubacteriales bacterium | reverse complement strand
GTATAGTCATTCAGGCTTATTTTAAGGTTCTCAAAGGATACAGTCTTATTGCTTTCCTTCTCATCGCTCTTTTCATATCTTCTTAAAACAGCCTTAACCCTTGCCACCATTTCTTTAGGCTCAAAGGGCTTAACTATATAATCATCTGCTCCCATCTCAAGGCCTAGCACCTTATCAAAGGTGTCACTTCTTGCAGTAAGCATTATTATTGGCACATCACTGTTTTTTCTTATGGTGGTGCATACCTGATATCCATCCATTCCGGGAAGCATTATATCAAGCATTACAAGCTCAGGCTTAAATGAATAGAATTCATCCATGGCCTTTCTGCCGTCATATACCTCCCTTGTCTCATATCCTTCTTTCATAAGATACAAAGATATGAGCTCAGCAATATGCTTTTCATCATCAACAACCAGTATCCTCGTCTTTTCCATACCCTTTACCCTCCTTTAAGGCACTTCCGATTATGGACTGTACCCTTTCAGGGAGCGCATTCTGCTCTTCCTTAGTAAGTCCCTTTGTCTCAATAATCGGATGATATGTCAGTCTGATAGTCTCATTTTTTATCCAAAGTCCGTTATCCTCAAGGACTTTATGTGTTCCGTCTATTGTCAGCGGCAGTATCGGAGCTCCGCTCTTTGTCGCAAGCTTGAATGAACCGCCCTTAAACTCCAGCATCTCGCCGTCTGTTCTTGTTCCCTCAGGGAATATACAGAGGCTGTATCCGTTTTTCACTTTCTTAATGCCTTCCAAAAGTGCCTGCATGGACTCCCTAAGGTCACTTCTGTTCATAAAAATACATCCTAAAGAAGACATCCACTTTCTTAAAAGCGGAACTTTCTTTAATTCGGCTTTAGCTATAAATCCTATGGGTCTTCCTATGGTCTGCATTATGGCAAAAACATCTACCATACTCTGATGGTTGGCTATAAGCACAAAGTTTCTGTCCTGCGGTATGTTTTCTTGACCGCTTACTATGATTTTAGCTCCTGTTTTACTTAAAGTTTTTTTACAAACATCCGCTACTATTTCAGCCGTATACTCCTCAGCCGCAAGCTCTCCCTTTTCCTCAAGTATCTTGTCAGCCTTAGATGTATGTCCGTATCTGAAAATTACCTGTGTAACTATAGTAAAATAAGTGCTTATTGTTCTGAAAAACATTTTATTCCTCCAGTTTACTCCAATTTTTTCTCCATTTGCCCTTTTTAATATATCGTCCGTATGTATAAGCTGAAAACGATGGTGTGATTATCCATGCACAGGCAATACCCTTAAGCGCCAGAGGTGTTAAATGACTGAGAACAAATGCTGTCGGTATTTTTAAAATATACTGCACACAGAGGCTGTTTATAAGAACAAATCCTGAACTTCCGCTTCCCTTCAAGAATCCCTGGTATGGATATACCAATGCATAAAGGAAATACATAAAGCAGGCTATTTTTAAATATCCGCTTGCCGCCAGTATAACCTCAGCTTCATCGGTAAATATTCCGGCAAGGTTTCCTCCTAAGAAGAAAATAGTCAGGAAAACAAAGCAGACATATATAACTGCCAGTTTTCTGCCTTCCTTTGCCCCTTCAAGGGCTCTTTTTTCCTTTCCCGCCCCAAGATTCTGAGCCGTGAATGATGCTACTGCATCGTTTACAGCAGAACATGGAAGTATGGCAAAACTGTCAAGTTTAACCGCAATGCCATAGGCAGCGGCAGACACAAGGCCGAATGAATTCGCCATTCCGGTCATACAAAGATTACTGAAATGTACGCTGACCTGCTGTCCTGCACTGGGAAGGCCGTTTGCCAAGAGTTCCTTTGCCAGAGCCGTATCAAAACACAAATCCCTGGGTGAAAATGTAACTACATGTTTCCTTCTTCTGAAATAAACTATTCCCATGAAGAAAGAAAGCCCCTGAGATATAACCGTAGCGCAGGCTGCGCCCGATACATCCATCTTTAGTATTCCCATAAAAACATAATCAAGAATTATATTTACTACAGTAGCCACCAAAACGAAATACATGGAGCTTTTTGAATCACCAAAGCCCCTCTGCAAAGCACATATAAGATTATATCCTATGGTAAATATCATTCCGCAGAATATTATTCTCAAGTATTTTGCGGCATATAAAAATGCCTGCTCAGGTGTGGCAATAAGTCTCAGTATAGTAGGAGTGAGAAAAAAGCCAAGTATTGAAATTACTACCGCCGCTGACATAAAAAGCGTAACCGCTGTATTAGCTGCCCTTTTAAGCACATTTTCACGGCCATGGGCTATATATTTAGCAATTACAACACTTGCCCCTACGCCAAATCCTGAAACAAACATAAGCATTACATTTATTACAGGTCCGCTTACGGAAACTCCTGTCATACCCTCAGTGCCCATAAATTTTCCGGCAAAGTACATATCTACCGCATTATAAAGTGCCTGCATAATATTTGATATAATAAGAGGAAACGCAAATGCCAAAAGATGCTTATGTATGCTTCCCTCTGTAAGATCGTTTGATAAAGCCAATTTAACTGCCCCCTATTAAAACCATTACAAATTATTATATAACTTCTGACAACGTCAAGCAATAAAATTTTGGATTCCTCATCTTCCTTTAAGATTTTATTATAAAATTATTTATGCTATTATTTTATCATAAAAATCAAGGAGGTCTGTATATGAAAAAAGTAAAAATCACGGTCATTAAAACTACTTTTGACAAGGAGCTTTCTTCAGAATACGGAGCAGAAGGATTAGGCCCCTGTCCTATGCTTAAAGAAGGCCAGGTTTTTTATGCCGACTATGCCAAGCCCGAAGGATTATGCGATGAAGCCTGGAAAGCCTTTTATCAATACGTCTTTGCCCTTGCCCATGGTGCGGGAAATGATGTTTTTTATTACGGTGACTGGATAAAAACTCCGGGCGTTGCCATATGCAGCTGTAATGACGGACTGCCCCCGTTATATTTAAACTTGAGGCCACAGATATAGAATCTAAAATGGACTATAACCCTGTAAACCATAATGAATAAACCGTAAAAAATGAGAACACTTAAAAGTGTTCTCATTCTGTTATACATAATTATGTTTTATGCCTTTGCCAGCCTGTCAGCTATAACCAAAACTCTGAGCATGTCCTCGGAAAGGTCAAGTTTATCCTTATCCGCTATGGCTCCGGCCTCAATTATTTTTCTTATGGTGTCTTTGGCCCAGTCAGGGACTTCGCTTTCATTGTTATATCTTTTCTCATTCATTTCGATAACTTCACTCCAGCTTTTTTTAAAATTATCAGAATTTTTATACTGCGCTTTCAGTTTATCAGGAGTGCTTCCCCAAGAAGCCAGCTGGAAATGAGGAAGGTCTACAAATGATTTCCAGTTTCCGCCCCATTCTAACCCTATGGCTTCTCCTATTAGTCCTACTTTATTGAAAAAGCCGTCGCTGTTATTATAAGCTCCCTTGCCGTCGTTTCTAAAAAAGTCAAAGGCAATATACCACTGATGCATTGAGGAATATGTGCTTCCTCTTGCATTTGTGACTATATTCCCCGGCTCGGTTCTTCCCTTTGCATACAGCTTGTCCTGTTCTTCAACCGTCCTCCATGTTTCCGATATGCCTATTTTAAGTCCGGCTGCAGAACATCTCTTTTTTAGCTCCTCTATTTTCTTCTTCAGCTCAGGGTGTAAAACATATATACTGCGTCCCATCTTCTCACCTCCTGATTTATAATATCCTTCTATAGGCCTATGTGTTACTGCTAATCTTCATACTTTTCGTTTATCACTTTAAAAAGAACACATTTGCAGTAATCATCGGTACAAAATACCTTCATATGCGCCATCTTCTCATCTTTATGCTTGAAGTTCAGCACCAGTTTATTATCATCAGATATGCCCTCACACCTTATATTCACAGGCCTATTAGTATCAGTAAGATAAAAAGGACATAAAACATCTGCTTGTATGTAGCTCCCGCTTGACATATATACCCCTCCTTTGTAGAGTATTTTTCTACATTATCTTTTTTGAAAATATGCGACATTTTTCAACATTATTCTACTATTTATTTAGTTTTCTATTAATATGCGCTATTTACTTTGTAGATTTATTTTCTACATCGATAATAGCACTAAGTAGAATATTTGTCAACAATATTTATTTAATTGTTGAATTTTTTTATACTTTATGTTATTATTTCTATGAGGTGATAATTATGAGCAGCGATATAGGCAGTAAAATACGTCTAAGAAGAGAAGAACTTAATATGTCTCAGGAAGAACTTGCACGATTAATGAATTATAAGTCCAGGTCTTCCATAAACAAAATTGAGATGGGTAAAACAGATGTGCCAAGAACAAAGATATCAGAATTTGCAAAAGTATTAAAAACAACTACTGCTTATTTAATGGGTCTTGATAACGAATTAATTTCGCCATACAGCGCTTCAAATATTATTCCTCTCCCTGATAAAAACGGCCGATATGTTCCATTATTAGGCACCATAGCCTGTGGCACGCCCATAATGGCTGCCGAAAATATAGAAAAGGAAATTCTTTTGCCCGAAAACACTTCAGCCGATTTTTGTCTGAGATGTAAAGGTGACAGTATGATAAATGCCCGAATATTTGACGGCGATATTGTTTTTATTAAATCACAGCCATCCGTAGAAAACGGGGAAATTGCAGCAGTACTCATAGATGATGTGGCAGATGTAAGTGAAGCGACTTTAAAAAGAGTATATATATATGAAGATAAGGTTATACTTGCGGCTGAAAACCCTGCATTTCCTCCAATCGCATATTCAGGACGCGAAATGGATAAAGTCAGAATAATAGGAAAAGCCGTAGCGTTTTTCAGTGCAATAAAATAAAAAAGCCACGAATAATCGTAGATTGGGCACAAAAATATCCCAAAGTCTTTGTAAACTTCCAAACTAATGTAAGATATAATTATTAGTTTGGAAGTTTTTTGTTAGAGTCATTTTTTATAAATGATATATCTAGTCTATTCATCCTTGCTTGACATGCTATGAAACAGCATTATAATGCAAGTATAGACATAATTTGAAATATTTGGCTATTTCAAGTTAATTGATGATATACATTAAATTTGCAGTTTAAGCAAAACTTGAAACTATCTATGATTACAATACTAGTTTGTATTATTTAAAGTCAGCGCGCTTTAAAAATGTACTGTATTTCTATGAAAGGGGAATTTTTATGAAAAGGAAATTATTATCAATTATGGCTGTCGCAATCATAATCAGCGGCTGTGCCTCATCCGGAACTTCCACTGACACCAAGGACGACAGCACAATCGAAAGTACCGACACCGCAGATGATATCACAGCTGAAAGTGCTGATACTGCAGATGATAAAGCAGTAGCTGAAGAAAAACAAAAAGAAAATATTGTGGCTGTAGGTGATATAATAACCACCGAATATGCTGAAATCAAAATTAATAATGTCGCCATAAGCTATGAAGTTTTGCCCGATGATACTTCATCTTATTACAATTATTATTCAGCTGAAAGCGGATATGTATATATTGATTTAGATGTAGATGTTAAAAATCTTCAAAAGCAGGATATGATGTGCGATGCTGTAATGACTGCAACCGCCGATTATAACAACGGATATAAATATACTGCCTCTCCTATAGTTGATGATTCAACCCTTGGATTTACTTATGCAAATATAGTCTCAATTGCACCTTTAACTACTCAGGGTATGCACTACGTATTCAACTGCCCTCAGGAAATTGACGAAACTGATTATCCTCTTTTTGTTGAAATTGCGCCTGCCGGAACTGACGAAGTATATAAACTTGTTATTAGATAAATCCAAAATCAATACCGGTTTGTGTTGTTTAAATACAGTACATTAAAAAAATACAATGTAAATATCAAGGAAGGAGTATTATTATGAAAAGTTTTATTAATGCCTTTAAAAATATATCATTTAAAGGCAGAGTATCATCTGGTGACTATTGGAGATTTGTTGGTATTAATACACTTATATTTGTATTGATATTCTTTATGCCTATTTATATTGGTGTATATACAAACACTGACACATCAATGCTTACATATATTCTGCTCATAATTTATTCTACAATTATATTTTTGCCGTCATTTACAATGCAGGTAAAAAGACTACATGATATAAACAAATCCGGTAATTGGATTTTTCTTTGCTTCATACCAATTATCGGATGCATTATACTGATAATACTGCTTTGTAAAGATGGCGACAAAACTTCAAATAGCTATGGAGAGCCTCCTTCAGATAATATTTCAGTAAGTAGCAATATAAATAACGAATCTGTCAAAACAAGCTCGGATAAAATTATGGCCAATAGTGCTATCGTTAATAACGTGAAAGCTGTTGGAATTGAGTTATCAGATACTAACATTGCTAAAAATACAAGTATCTTGGATACTAAAGATATAAAAGGTAAATCATTTAAAAACCGCAAAAAAACTGTAATCATATTGCTTATACTATTTATTATTTCTCTTGTAGTAAACATATATTTGGGATTAGAAAACATAAATTTGTTAGAAGAAAAAAGAACTCTTGATAAATATATAAATACTAAAGACAATATGATTTCAAAACGTGATGAAAAAATTCAATCGCTAAATGAAAGTCTATATTTTTATGAAAATAACGCTGTAATAGTTCCTGTAAATGATACTAAATATCATAAATATGGATGCTCATATATTTATGGCAAAAACTATTATATATATAATATCGAAGCTGCAATAGGCTATGGTTATGAACCTTGTACTGAATGTTTCTTATCAGAAGATACTAAAGTATACAGCGATAATACTCTTAATTCCAAATTAAATCATATCAAAGATTCCGTTAATAAATCAAATGACACTTCTGCAGATAATTATAGTGAAAATTTATTAGAACAGGCTAAAAGCAGATAGCTTACTTGTAATTAGAAAACTATTTCATAACACCAAGAGAACCAAAATTATTATATTATAATAAAATATAACTATAAATAGTAATGTTTTGAGAAAAGAGGGTATCAAATGAAAAAGTCTTATCTAAAGCCAGTATTTTTAATTTTGTTTTTGGCATGCGGTTGTTCTGCATCTGAAGATGATTCTATTTCATATGAAAATGGATATAATGATGGATATAGCTCTGGGTACGAGGATGGTTATGTAGCTGGTCAAGAAGATAGTGAAAATATATATTATGATTCATACGCATATTATGATTCAGATATATATAATAAAGGTTTTTTTGATGGAATAGAACGCGCAATGGAATGCGTTCAGCTTGAAAACTTATCGTCTGAAGCAAAAGAAGATTTGGATTATTACTATGATACATATTATGACTATGTATATGGTAGCGTTGAAAATGAAAATCTACTTCCTGGTCTTCCACCAGAAGTTGAGCAACGCATTAATAATTAATGCTTTTAAAAATAAAACTTTAAGAAATTAACTGCGAACTTAAATAAAATAAGATTTTATAGTTAAATAACAACCTAATCCTGTAATGAAGTTTTAAACAACATTTATAGGCATTTAACTGATGAAAAAGAAGAAATAAACTGTAATATAAATGCTTGTCTGAAAAAATTTTTAATAAAAATGCAACACAAAATGCAACACAATAAAAATAAAACCCCGAAAATTCGGGGCTTTTCTACTGCGGTTAACAGGGCTGCGTCATTCTGACTTGTCTTCCCTCGCCTATACTGGCTCGGGCATTGCTTGATAAAATATGCCACCATCATATTTTATTTTTCTCGCAATACCTTCGGTTCAAGCCCTGTTACTATTAAAGCCCCGATTCCTCGGGGCTTTTCTACTGCGGTTAACA
>CABPCX010000072.1 GCA_902406135.1 uncultured Eubacteriales bacterium | reverse complement strand
ACATAATCCGGTAGAATACAACGGAATAAAATTCTTTAATAACGAAGGATATAAACTCAGAGACGAGCTGGAAGATATGATTGAAGAAATAGTTCTTTCAGACAAGGATGAGCTTCCTAAACCTACAGGAGAATTCGTAGGAACAAAGAGCATTGCGGAAGATGCCCTTGACGATTATATTGACTTCCTTACATCCACCGGAAGTGTAAACTTCAAAGGAATTAAGGTAGCCATTGACTGCGCCAACGGAGCGTCATATAAAGCTGCGCCCATCGCGCTTCTTAATCTGGGAGCAGAGCTCTGCATTATCCACAATGAGCCCAACGGAAACAACATAAACAGAAACTGCGGCTCAACTCATATAGAATCCCTTTGCGAGCTTGTAAAGGAAAACGGAGCAGATATCGGTTTTGCCTTTGACGGAGACGCTGACAGATGTCTTGCCGTTGACGAAAACGGCGAGATTATCGACGGAGACAAAATACTTGCCATCTGCGGACTTTACCTTAAGGAAAAGGACAGACTGCCCGGAAATACTGTTGTAGGAACAGTTATGAGCAATATGGGTCTTTCCGTTATGGGAAACAAGCATGGCATAACAATTGAACAGGCAGGCGTAGGAGACAGATATGTTATAGAAAAAATGCTTGAGGGCGGATATACCCTTGGAGGAGAGCAGTCAGGACATATCATATTCCACGACTATAATACAACCGGAGACGGCATAATAACAGCCATTCAGATGCTTACAGTGCTTAAGGAAAGAGGCTGCAAGGCCAGTGAACTGGCAAAAATTATGGACGTTTACCCCCAGGTACTCGTAAATGCCAAGATAAAGAACGAAAATAAAGATAAATATATGGAAAATCCTGAAGTCAGAGACGCCGTATATGAACTCGAGAAGAAATTTGAGGGAGAGGGCCGTGTGCTCATCAGACCCAGCGGTACAGAGCCCCTTGTGCGCGTTATGATAGAAGGAAAAGATATTGAGCAGATGCAGAGAGATGCCGAAAGACTTGCATCTATAATCGAACGCAATCTGCAGTAAAGGAGGTATCCGAAAATGTGCGGTATTGTAGGATATGTTGGTAAAAATCAGGCTCCGTCCATACTTATTGACGGGCTCAGCAAACTTGAGTACAGAGGATACGACTCTGCCGGCGTGGCTGTCCATGACGGCGAAAATATTAATATACTTAAGACAAAGGGAAGACTTTCTAACCTTGTAAAACTTATTATTGAAAATCCTCTTACAGGAAATATCGGTATAGGACATACAAGATGGGCTACCCATGGTGCGCCTTCTGACATAAATTCTCATCCCCATATGAGTGAGGATAAGATGATAGCGGTTGTGCATAACGGCATAATTGAAAACTATATGGATATAAAGGAGAATCTTTCTGCAGAGGGCTATAATTTCGTGTCTGAGACGGACACAGAGGTTATTGCGCATCTTATAGATAAATACTATAAGGAATGCAAAGACTTTGAGGACGCGGTATTTAAGGCCGTAGAATGCCTTGAAGGAGCCTATGCCATAGGCATAATATGCAAAGACTGCCCTGAAAAGCTTATTGCCGTAAGAAAGGGTTCACCCCTTGTTATAGGAAAGGGTAACGGAGAAAACTTTATCGCCAGCGATATTCCCGCTCTTCTTAACTATACAAGAGAGGTATATTTCCTTGAAGAAGACGAAGTGGCTGTACTTACAAAGGACAGCATAACAATTTATGACAAGGAAAGAAATGTTGTAAACAGAGACATATATCACGTAACTTGGGACATTGAAGCGGCAGAGAAGAGCGGATATGCCCACTTTATGCTGAAGGAAATACACGAGCAGCCTAAAATCGTAAGGGAGACAATACTTAAGCGTATACCCGAAAACGGAAACGGCATTGAGCTTGAAAATATTAAGCTGGATAAAGAAGACCTTGAGAATATCGACAGAATATATGTGGTTGCCTGCGGTACTGCTTATTATGCAGGCCTTGTAGGAAAACACCTTATTGAAAAAATATGCCGTATACCCGTTATAAGCGAGGTTGCCAGCGAATTCAGATACAAAGACCCCATACTTGACGACAGGACACTGCTTATCGTAGTATCCCAGTCAGGAGAGACAGCCGATACCCTTGAGGCTCTCAGAATAGCCAAGAGAAACGGCGCAAGGGTTCTTGCTATTGTTAATGCCGTAGGAAGCTCCATAGCAAGGGAAGCTGACGATGTATTCTATATACTTGCGGGACCTGAAATTGCGGTTGCCTCTACGAAGGCGTATTCGGCTCAGGTTGCGGCCATGTATATACTTACCTGCCATATAGCAGTTAAGCTCGGAAAAATGAGCTGTGAGGAATTTAAGGCAGTTAAAGACGAACTCTACAAGCTACCTTCAAAAATAGAGCTCATACTTCAGAAGGAATCCATTGAGAAAAAGCTTGCGGCAAAATATAAGGATGTAAAGAATGTATTCTTTATCGGCAGGGGACTGGATTATCTTGTATCCCAGGAAGGCTCACTTAAGCTTAAGGAGATTGCATATCTTCACAGCGAGGCATACGCCGCAGGAGAGCTTAAACACGGCCCCATAGCAATGATAGACGAAAATACGCTGGTTGTAGCCATAGCTACTCAGGAAGAGCTTATAGAGAAAACCATAAGCAATATAAAGGAAGTTAAGGCTAGGGGAGCAAAGACCATGGCAATAGCAATGAAGGGAAATACAAAAATTGCTGATGTTGCCGATGACGTCATTTATATACCCAGAACAATGGGTATGCTTGCACCGGTGCTCGCAAATATCCCTAATCAGCTTTTTGCGTACTATATGGCCCTTAATCTTGGTACAGATATCGATAAACCCAGAAATCTTGCTAAGAGTGTTACAGTTGAATAAAAAACATAATATAAATAGAAAAAGTCCGGAAGCAGAAAAACTGCCTCCGGACTTTTTTATGGGAATAGAAATATTATAAAATCAGTCAAGGGAAAGAGTATGTTTCACTCTGTCGTGCTCTTCTGATGTCTTAGCATCATTCCATCTGTCCATGGTTCCTACAAGGTATCCTGTGATACGTCTGATTCTTTCGAAGTTAACGGGTTTGAATGTATATTTCATATTAACAAATTCTCCGTCGATGGAAAGTTCAAGAGTATCAAGCTTTCTTGAAGGATTTTCTTTTTCTATGAGCTCTATATATCCATTGATTTCTTTTTCATCCATTGTTCCGTTTAATACAGTTACATTAGTCATTTTTACCCCTCCAAAATCAATATATTGTTCTTATGAAAGTAATGATACTACATATAGTTTAAAAAATCAATACATATTTTGCACAAATAATAATTATTTTCTGTTAAAAATTAATATTAAAAAGCGCCTGTTTTAATAACAAGCGCTTTCATGTGATTGTGTTTTATTGAAGAATGTAAACCGTTACTGTACGCCTGCCCCAATTGAAGGCTTCATTAACGGAATTGTAACAAAGGTCGATTCTGTTTCCATTGATTGCTCCTCCGGTATCCTCGGCTGTAGCGATTCCGTAACCGGGAATATAAAGCTTAGTGCCAAGGGGGATAACGCTCGGATCAACCGCTACAACGCCTCTGACGGCTGCTGTACCGGTTGCGGTGGTCGAATCACAGCCTTCATCGTACTGTGTGTAGCCCGTTGCCACTACCGTAAGCGTCCCTTCATATTTAAAATCTCCTTCCGGAGTTGAAACCATACTTGTGGTACCCCTTTCCACGATGGCATTTACAGGCTCTGTAACGACGCTGCGGCTGATTTCCTTTGTATCTGTGAGAACACCCCCGACATAAGTTTCCTCACTTACAACCTCCACAAGGCCGTCAGAACCTTCCTGGATAACTCTCTCGGTACCCTTTGCAAGTTCTTTTGTATCTCTGTATTCAATTGATTTTTCAACTTTTTCATAAGTTGTGACCTCTCTCACAAGGGTAGATGACAGTTCAATGGTCATACCTTCTGTTAAGGCAGTGTCTTCTGTCATATCTTCTGAAAGATAATACTGGAGATTTTCATAATCTCCTGAGAGGTCGTCAAGAAGTTCTCCCACGGTAAGGGAAGTTGTACGAACCATACGGGGAACTCCGTCATAGTCGATCATAATGTCCATGGCGGGCTTGATTTCGATTACGTCTCCGTCCTGTACAATATAATCAAGGGCATAGTTAAGTTCATCATCTTCTGAAATTGTAATTTCCTGAAGTTCAAGAAGTTTTTTAACTGAAACGGGCTCAGTTAAGTTAGCTGTTGTTTCATTGGTTCCTTCAATAATTGTTACATTCAAACTATCTTCGCTGTATGCGGATACTGTTCCGCTGCACATTGCCAATAACCCAATCACGATAGCAATTACTCTAAGTCGTTTTGTCATAGTCTCCTCCTTAATGGCATTTCCCTAAAGTATTGGGAAATACTGATTATTCCGTCGTTATGAAAACCGGCGGTATTTCCGAAACAGTTGAAATCATCTCTGGCCTGCGGGGCGCCGGCCAAGGTATAAGCATAAGCTTAAGGTATGATTTTCTGATATCGGTGGTTTCTTTCTGACTAACTCTCCTTGATTAATGCATTTGCATGAAAAAATTTGGCGATGAACTTTAAAGGAGCCCGAGGCCCCTTCATCTATACACGGCTATTATATTAACACAAATGTAACAACTATGCAACAATTATTTTATAAATAGCTCTATAGCGTTGTTTTTGGTAATATTGCATATATCATTTTCGGGAATATTCTTTATCTCGCTTATTTTTTCGACCACATATTTCAAAAGACGGGAATCGTTTCTGCGTCCTCTATAGGGTACAGGAGCAAGATAGGGTGAATCCGTTTCTATAAGTATTTTTTCGAGGGGAAGTTTTTCGACTACTTCCACTGTTTTTTTATTGTTTTTAAAAGTAAGGCTTCCGCCTACTCCTATATAAAAGCCCATATCGGCATAATCCTGCGCCATGGGAGCGCTGCCGCTGTAGCAGTGGATAACTCCCTTTCTTACCTTTGACTGGGCGATTATATCAAAACATTCCTGGGAAGCTTCCCTTGAATGAATGATTACAGGCATATCCAGTTCCTCAGCAAGTTCAAGCTGGCGTTTAAACCAGTATCTCTGGGAATCTCTTGGGGAAAGGTCGTAATAAAAGTCCAGTCCTATTTCTCCGATGGCAACGACCTTTGGATGCTTTGAAAGCTCTCTTAAAGTATCTATGTCCGCATCGGTCATTTTTCCTACCTCGTGGGGATGTACTCCGACGGAGGCGTAAAAGAAAGGATATTTTTCAGCCAGTGCGATGGATGCCTTGGAAGAAGCCACATCCGATGAGGAATTTACAACGGTCTCAATGCCTTCTGACGGAAATGAGGCTAAAAGTTCGTCTCTGTCGTCATCGAATTTTTCATCATCGTAATGGGCATGGGATTCAAAATACATAATGTTTTCTCCTTTATTTTATAATACCGCCGCTTAAAGCGGCGGCAGACAAACGGTTATAAAAAAGCCGAAAGCCTGATAAATCAGGCTTTGGCAGAGTATTCGTATAATTGTTTTTTATCAGCCGAGTAAAGAACCGTCAGCAAAATCAGCCTTATCAACTGTTGCCAGTGAAAGTGTTCCGTTTTCGTCCTCAGCGGCAAGTATCATTCCGTAGCTCATCTCGCCCATCATTTTTCTGGGAGGAAGGTTTGTAAGTACGATTACCTTCTTTCCTACCATATCCTCAGGAGTATAGTGGGGTGAAATTCCGGAAAGTATCTGTCTTGTTTCGTTTCCTATTTTTATCTGGTTTTTAAGAAGCTTCTTGGAGCCTTCCATTTTTTCGGAAGCGATAACTGTTCCGACTTTAAGCTTTATCTTTGCGAAATCGTCAATTGTGATTTCTGGAACTGCTTCTTCGGATGCCTCTTCAGCTTTCTTTTCAGCCTGTTTTTCCTGATTTGCAACGGAAGCGGCCTGGGCTGCTTTCATAGCTGCCTCAAGTTCAGCAAGCTCTTTCTTCATATCTATTCTAGGGAAGATAACATTTCCCTTTGTTATTGTTACTTCAGCAGGGAGAGCACCCCATACCTTTGCGCTGTCCCAAACTTTGAGAGCATCATCGTTAATTCCGAGCTGTTCCCATATAAGTTTAGGTGTGTTAGGCATAAACGGCTGAATAAGAACGGATACGATTCTTATTGCCTCAGCAAGGTTATAGAGTGAGTTGGCAAGCTTAGCTTTCTGCTCCTCATCTTTAGCAAGTATCCAAGGCTGTGTTTCGTCAACATATTTGTTGGCTCTTCTTATGAGTGTCCATATTTCTGCAAGAGCATCTGAGAAAAGCATCTTGTCAAGAAGCTCTTCTGTCTTTAAGGCAACAGCTTTTGCTGTTTCCATAAGAGATGCGTCAAATTCAGTAGCTTCTCTGTCAGCAGGGAGCTTTCCGCCAAAGTACTTGTCTATCATACCTACAGTTCTGGAAACGAGATTGCCAAGGTCGTTTGCCAAGTCTGAGTTAATTCTCTGGATAAGAGCTTCGTTTGTGAAGTTTCCGTCCTGTCCGAATGCAATCTCACGGAGAAGGAAATAACGTATTGAGTCAACACCGTATCTGTCAACAAGAACCTTAGGGTCTACGACATTTCCCTTTGATTTTGACATTTTTCCGCCGTCTATGATAAGCCAGCCATGGCCAAATACCTGTTTAGGAAGAGGAAGGTTGAGAGCCATAAGCATAGCAGGCCAGATGATAGTATGGAAACGAACGATTTCCTTACCTACAACGTGGATATCAGCGGGCCAGTATTTTTTGAATTCAGAATCATCATCAGAGCCGTATCCAAGGGCAGTGATGTAGTTGGAAAGGGCGTCTACCCAAACATATACGATATGTTTATCATCAAAAGTAACGGGAATACCCCAGTTGAATGTTGTACGGCTTACGCAGAGGTCCTCAAGACCGGGCTTAAGGAAGTTGTTTATCATTTCATTCTGTCTTGTCTGGGGCTGGATAAATTCAGGATGCTCCTCAATGTGTTTGATAAGTCTGTCCTGATATTTAGAAAGTCTGAAGAAATAGCTTTCTTCTTTAAGTCTTTCTACTTCACGTCCACAGTCAGGGCATTTTCCGTCAACAAGCTGTACATCTGTGTAAAATGATTCACAGGGTGTGCAGTACCATCCTTCGTATTCGCTCTTATATATATCGCCCTGGTCATAGAGCTGTTTGAATATCTTCTGTACTGCGGCTACATGATAATCGTCTGTAGTACGGATAAACTGGTCATAGGAGATGTCAAGTTCTTTCCAAAGCTCTTTTACACCTGCTACGATTTTATCAACATACTGTTTGGGAGTAACTCCCTGTTTTTCGGCGATTCTCTCTATTTTCTGGCCATGCTCGTCAGTTCCTGTAAGGAATTTTACATCATAGCCTCTAAGTCTTTTATAACGTGCCATTGTATCAGTGGCAACTGTACAGTAGGAATGACCTATATGAAGTTTGTCACTGGGGTAATAAATTGGCGTAGTTATGTAGAATTTTTCTGCCATTTTTGTTTCCTCCTAAAATTTTCTGATGGATATATTATATCCGTTTTATGATAAAAAATAAAGTATTTATCATAATTTTGAAATATATTAAAAAAACAGGGAAAAAAGGAGTATTTTCGATGGGAAAGATAGCTTTAAAATAAAAAAAGGTATACATACAGGCCTGTTATAAAACCTGTATATATACCTAAAAAATACTTATTTATAATTATAAAGTCTTAGCCATTTCAAGGGCTGCCTGGAAGTTTGTCTTCATATTTTCGCAGGACTGGGCGAAGAGCTTAAGCTCGTCATCTGTCCTGCGAAAATATGAAG
>CABPCX010000071.1 GCA_902406135.1 uncultured Eubacteriales bacterium | reverse complement strand
AGGGTGTTCTCGCTAAGGGCCTTTGCGAAAGAATCGGTATCGACGGTGTTCTTAAGCATGAGCCTGCCGGAAAAGAAAAATATGTTTCAAACGATCCCCTTCCCGATCACGCAACAGCTGTAAAGGCAGTTATGGATGCACTTGTAGATGCTGACCATGGTGTTATCGGTTCAACACTTGAGATCGGCGCTGTAGGACATCGTGTAGTACATGGTGGAGAATACTTCGCAAGCTCAGTTCTTATCACAGAAGAAGTTAAAGAAGCTTTAAGAAAATGTATCGACCTTGCACCTCTTCACAACCCTGCAAACATCATCGGTATCGAAGCTTGTGAAAAGATTATGCCCGGTATCCCTCAGGTAGGTGTATTTGATACAGCTTTCCATCAGACAATGCCTGAAAAAGCATATCTTTACGCTCTTCCCTATGAATACTATGAAAAATACAAAGTTCGTAAATACGGTTTCCACGGTACAAGCCACAGATTCGTATCTCAGGAATGTGCAAAACTTATGGGCAAACCCATTGAAGAACTTAAGATCGTTACATGCCACCTTGGAAACGGTGCCAGCATCTGTGCTGTAAGAAAAGGAATCTCAGTTGACACATCAATGGGCTTCACACCACTTGATGGTCTTGCAATGGGAACAAGAAGCGGTAGCGTTGACCCCGCTGCTATCCTTTACATAATGAAGAAAGAAAACCTTTCAATCGACCAGATGGACCACGTTCTTAACAAAGAATCAGGTGTTCTTGGTATCTCAGGTGTATCAAGCGACTTCCGTGACATCGAGGCTGCTGAGGGTGAAGGAAATGCAAGAGCAACATCAGCTCTCGACCTTTTCGCTTACCGTGTAGCTAAGACAATCGGTGAATATGTAACAGCTATGAAGGGCGTTGACGCCATCGTATTCACAGCAGGTCTTGGAGAAAACAGTGCAACAATGCGTCAGGTTATCTGCGATTACCTCAGATATCTTGGAATCGAGCTTGATTCTTACAACAACAGCCAGAGAGGAAAAGCCATCGAGATTACAACAAGACAGTCAAGAGAACAGGTATTTGTAATTCCTACAAACGAAGAGCTTGTTATCGCTAGAGATACAAGAGACATCGTTGAAGCACTTAAGAAGTAATTAAAATTAGGTTAAATTTTTGTAAACCGTGCTTCTGCACGGTTTATAAAAGTTTTGATTGACAAATAATTATGTTGTTAGTATAATTGTTAAAGTATGACTTGCAGGGGTGATTAATAAGTATGAATATTAACATTTCCGCTGTATCGGGAAGACGGGAAGCTAGTTTTCCATTCAGTTTTGAAGAGAAGCTGGATGGTATGAGCGGTTATTCTCAGGAGGCGGTTTTTACAACGCCTGTTAGTCTTGATGGAGAAGTAATAAAGGAAGGGGATATTTATTATATCAACGGTAAAGGTACCGTAGGTATGAGTATGCCCTGTGACAGGTGTCTTGAGCCTGTCAGTTTTTCCGTTGACTTCGAACTGAATGAGAAATTCAGCAGCAACGCAAGTTATGACGAAGAGATAGAAACTTTTTCGGGAGATTCTATAGACCTTACATCAATTGTGATAAGAAATATATTGGCTGTTTTGCCAATGAAGGTCGTATGCAGTGATGACTGCAAGGGATTATGCCCTGTCTGCGGACAAAATCTTAATATAAAAGATTGCGGATGCGATACGACATATATAGATCCAAGGTTTGAAAGTTTACGTTCTCTTCTCAAATTCGATGAGGAGGTGTAAAGAGAAATGGCAGTACCCAAAGGAAGAGTCTCAAAATCAAAAAAAGGTAAAAGAAAAGCAGCTACATGGAAGATTGCGACACCTACACTTGTACAGTGCAGCAAGTGCGGCGAACTGATGGTGCCTCACCACGTTTGCAAGGCATGCGGCTCATATAACAAAAAGGTTGTTACACCTGTAGACTAATTATAAACCTTAAGGCAGCTGTTTTCGGCTGCCTTATTTTGTTCTTATAGAGGACTTGCAAAAGAGGTGAAAATATTGGAAAGAAAATATATTGTGGCTGTTGACGCAATGGGAGGAGACAATGCGCCCTATGAAATAGTAAAGGGTGTTGTTGAGGCCGTTAAAATATATCCTGTAAAAGTTATGCTTGTCGGAAAAGAGGATATTGTAAAAAAAGAGCTTGCGTCATATACTTATGATGAAGATGGTATTGAAATCGTTAATGCCGATGAGGTAATAGGAACCGATGAAGTTCCCACAGAGGCAGTAAGAAAAAAGAAAAATTCTTCGATGATGGTAGGCCTTGGTCTTGTGAAGGAGAATAAGGCATCGGCTTTTATATCTGCCGGAAGCACAGGAGCGCTTTTCGTAGGAGGAACATTTACAGTCGGAAGAATTAAGGGAATAGAAAGACCTGCCCTTGCTACATGTCTTCCCACACTTAAAGGATTTTCACTCCTTCTTGACAGTGGCGCCAATGTGGACTGTAAGCCCCAGTATCTTGAGCAGTTTGCAAAGATGGGTTCGGTATATGCCGAAAATGTTCTTGGCGTTAAAAATCCTACAGTCGGACTTGCCAATATCGGTGTAGAAAAAGAAAAGGGAAATATGCTTGTTAAGGAAGTATATACTATGCTTGAAAATTCCGATATAAACTTTATCGGAAACGCAGAAATAGTTGACATTCCCTATGGCGTTGCAGATATAATAGTATGTGACGGATTTGTCGGAAATACTATCCTCAAGCTTACAGAGGGATTAAGCAAGGCCCTTCTTAAACTTATTAAATCTGAGATAACAAAGGGACCTTACAAACTTGCTGCGGCAGCACTTAAAACTCCCTTTAGCAATATAAAGAAGAACTTTGACTCAGACCAGGTCGGAGGAGCACCCTATATTGGACTTAAAGCCCTTGTAATGAAGATGCATGGAAGCTGCAAAGCGCCTGCGGTTACAAACTGTATAAAGCAGAGTATCAGCTTTATTGAAAATGACACAGTTGCAAAAATCGAACAATTAATACAGAAATAAAGGAGAATTTATTTTATGGACACATCTAATATCATTAATATCATTGCCGAACAGCTTGGAGTATCTCCCGAGGAAATAACTGAAGAAACAGCATTTGCTGATCTTGGTGCTGATTCATTTGACCTTTTCCAGGTTATTTCAGCTCTTGAAGAGGAATTCGAGGTAACATTCAATACTGATGATACTGACAAGATCAAAACTGTTAAAGACGCTATTGATTATATTAGTAATGTGGTTGCGGAGTAATCATGAACAATACAAATTTGGAGCAATTTGAAAATATAATTAAATACAAGTTTAAAGATATTGAGCTTCTTAAAAAGGCGTTTACCCATAGTTCCTATGCCAATGAAAAGCATATTGAAAAGTATGATAATAATGAAAGGCTTGAATTTTTGGGAGATGCCGTCCTTGAGCTTGTTATAAGCGACTATATTTATGCACTGTATCCCAAGATGCCTGAAGGAGAGCTTACAAAGCTCAGAGCAGGAACCGTATGTGAAGCAAGCCTTGCGGAAAGAGCGGTGGAAATCCATATAAGTGATTTCATTATGCTTGGAAAAGGCGAGGAGACCACAGGCGGACGCCATAGGGATTCAATACTTGCCGATGCCTTTGAGGCTGTAATCGGAGCTGTTTATCTTGACGGAGGAATAGATGCCGCAAGAAAACATATCCTTGGACAGCTGGAGAGAACAGTCGGCAGAGTAAGACAGTCCCTCAATATAATCGACTGCAAAACAAGACTGCAGGAAGAGATACAGAAAAACAGCAAGGAACCGATACATTATGAAATAATCGGGGAGTCGGGCCCTGACCATGACAAGCTGTTTACAGCTTCCGTCAACCATAACGGTTCTGTGCTTGGAGAGGGCAGCGGAAAAAGCAAGAAGGAAGCCGAACAGGCGGCAGCCCTTGATGCCCTTAAAAAAATGAATATAATCAGGTAATTGTAAAAGGATAGAAAACCAGCCCTTTCAGCCAAATAAGTTTGACTGAAAGGGCTGGTTTTATTTAGCCAGAGCTTTATATATTTATTATATGTGCTTTTATAAACTGTAATATCCCTATGAATAATATGACAATAGGAACAAATGTTTGTAAATTTCTTCATTTTACTATACTTTATTTTTTAACTATGGTATACTTTCAAGTAGTCTTTAAAATAAGAGGCCAGACTGAATTTGTTTTATTTAAAATATGCCTTTTGGCAATAATAGTTACAAAGATGGCTTAAACATTCGGATAAACGGAGGTGTATCATGGATAAACCGTTTAAAATACATTCAAAATTCAAGCCCACCGGCGACCAGCCGCAGGCAATAGAAAAACTTGTTGAAGGTTTTAAGGAAGGAAAGAAATTTCAGACACTTCTTGGTGTTACGGGCTCCGGAAAGACCTTTACCATGGCAAACATAATCGTTGGACTTCAGAAACCAACCCTTGTCATAGCTCATAATAAGACCCTTGCTGCCCAGCTTTACAGCGAGTTTAAGGAGATATTCCCGGAGAATGCTGTGGAGTACTTCGTCAGCTACTATGATTACTATCAGCCCGAGGCTTACGTACCCAGTACGGATACCTATATCGAAAAGGATTCGGCAATAAATAACGAAATAGATAAGCTTAGACATTCGGCCACATCTGCTCTTTTTGAGCGAAAAGATGTTCTTGTTGTTGCCAGTGTTTCGTGTATATACGGCTTGGGTGACCCCGAAGAGTATAGAAGTATGTCTCTTTCTTTGAGAACCGGTATGGAAAGGGAAAGAGACGATGTCCTGAAGCGCCTTGTAGAACTCCAGTACTGCAGAAATGAGATGGAGTTTGACCGAGGTACATTCAGGGTAAGGGGAGACGTTGTTGAGATTTTCCCTGTGGCAAACAGTGAAAGCGCCATAAGAGTCGAATTTTTTGGCGACGAGATAGACAGAATATCCGAGATAGATGTGGTTACGGGAAATGTTATAGGTACAAGGGAGCATGTGGTTATTTTCCCCGCATCCCACTATGTTACATCTAAGGAAAAAATGGAGATAGCTCTCCGTAATATTGAAAAGGAACTGGAAGAAAGACTAGCGGAGCTTAAGAGAGAAGATAAACTTCTGGAAGCCCAGAGACTTGAGCAGAGAACAAGATATGATATAGAGATGCTCTCTGAAATGGGCTTCTGTACGGGAATTGAAAACTATTCAAGACACCTTGAATTGAGGGAGCCGGGCACGGCGCCGGGAACCCTTTTGGATTTCTTCCCCGATGATTTTCTTATAATAGCGGACGAGTCCCATGTTTCCGTACCGCAGATAAGGGGAATGTATGAGGGCGACCGCTCAAGAAAGACAACCCTTGTGGAATACGGATTCAGACTTCCGGCGGCACTGGATAACAGACCCTTAAAGTTTAACGAGTTTGAAAGCAAGATAAACCAGATGCTTTTTGTATCGGCTACTCCGTCAAAATATGAGGCTGAGCACTCCGAGCAGACGGTGGAGCAGGTCATAAGACCTACAGGTCTTTTGGACCCTGAAATCACCGTAAAGCCAATACAGGGACAGATAGATGACCTTATAAGTGAGGTAAATAAAACCGTAAAAGCAGGAAACAAAGTTTTGGTTACAACCCTCACTAAGAAAATGGCGGAACGTCTGACGGACTATATGAGAGAAAACGGCATAAGGGTAAGGTATCTCCACTCTGATATAGATACCCTTGAAAGACTGGAAATAATAAGGGACCTCAGACTTGATGTTTTTGATGTGCTTGTGGGCATAAACCTTCTGAGGGAAGGTCTTGATATTCCTGAAGTGGCTCTCGTGGCCATACTTGACGCGGATAAGGAAGGATTCCTCAGGTCTGAGACGAGTTTGATACAGACCATAGGAAGGGCGGCACGTAACTCAGAAGGAAGAGTTATTATGTACGCTGACGTTATTACGGACTCTATGGACAGAGCCATAACAGAGACTGCCAGAAGACGAGAAATACAGATGAAATATAATGAGGAACATGGAATAACTCCTCAGACCATAAAGAAAAAAGTATATGACATAATACAAGCTACAAAAACCGTTGATGAAAAGCCCAAGAAGGGTCTTAATAAGGACCTTGAATCCATGAATATTAAGGAACTGCAGAAAGAGGCTGTAAAGACGGAAAGAGATATGAGACGTGCCGCTGCGGAACTTCAGTTTGAGCGCGCTGCTGAACTCAGAGATAAACTTATGGAAATAAAGAAACTTATAAATGGTGAATAAAAATGGGTAAAAATATAATAGAAATAAAGGGAGCACGCTCCCATAATCTTAAAAACATAGACCTTAATATACCAAGAGAAAAATTTGTGGTATTTACAGGCGTATCAGGCTCGGGAAAAAGCTCTTTAGCCTTTGACACCATATATGCGGAGGGCCAGAGAAGATATGTTGAGTCCCTTTCGTCCTATGCAAGACAGTTCCTCGGACAGATGGACAAGCCAGATGTGGACTATATAGGAGGGCTTTCTCCGGCGATAAGCATTGACCAGAAAACAACCAACAATAACCCCAGGTCAACCGTAGGTACGGTTACTGAAATATACGATTATCTCAGACTGCTTTATGCCAGAGCGGGAGTACCCCACTGCCCTAAATGCGGCAGAGAAATAAAGAAGCAGACCGTTGACCAGATAGTTGACCAGATAATGAAATTTCCCGCAGACAGCAAAATACAGATACTTGCGCCCGTGGTAAAGGGACGTAAAGGCGAACATGTAAAACTGCTTGAAGACGCAAAAAAGAACGGTTATGTAAGGGTAAGAATAGACGGAGAAATATATGACCTTTCGGAAGATATAAAACTCGAAAAGAATAAAAAACATGTAATAGAAATAGTTGTGGACAGACTTAAGGTAAGGGACGGAATACAGAAGCGTCTTGCGGATTCCGTAGAGACGGCATCAGCCCTTTCGGGAGGAGTTATCGTAGCCGATATAATTGGGGATAAAAGCGTAACATTCAGCGAAAGTTTTGCCTGCCCTGACTGTGAGATAAGTATTCCCGAAATTGAGCCCAGGTCATTTTCTTTCAATAATCCCAGCGGTGCCTGCCCTGAATGTTCAGGTCTGGGAATGATGAGAAAATTTTCTCCTGAGCTTATTGTGCCCAACCCTTCATTAAGCATATCCAAAGGCGCCATATCAGCTCCGGGATTTAATTCAATAGGAACAAACGGCAGTATGAGCTCAGAGCTTTTCAAAGCCCTTGCCAAGAAATACAAATTCAGTCTTGATGTGCCCTTTGAGGAACTGCCCGATAATGTGAAAGACATAATTTTTTACGGTACAAAGGGTGAAAAAGTAAGAATAGAATATATGAATGCCAAGGGCATAAGCTACTATGATTACAGCTTTGACGGTGTCATAGGAAACCTTCAGCGAAGATATAATGAGACATCAGACGCCATGAGGGGCGAATACGAGCAGTATATGACAGAGATAAAGTGCCCTGTTTGTAAAGGAAAAAGGCTTAAACCCGAAATACTGGCAGTAACGGTCGGAGGAAAAAATATTTCAGAAGTTACTGATTTAAGTGTAGCTGAATCTAAAAGATTTTTTGAGGAGCTCAAGCTTACGGGCAAAGAAGCCATGATAGCCGACAGGATACTTAAGGAAATAAATGCAAGACTGGGATTCCTTGTGGATGTAGGTCTTGATTATTTAACTCTCAGCAGGTCTGCGGGAACCCTTTCAGGCGGCGAGTCCCAGAGAATAAGGCTGGCAACACAGATAGGCTCAGGCCTTGTGGGAGTGGTATATATACTCGATGAGCCAAGCATAGGCCTTCATCAGAGGGACAACGACAAACTCATAGCCACTTTAAAAAATCTCAGAGATATGGGAAATACCCTTATAGTGGTGGAACATGACGAAGATACTATGTATGCT
>CABPCX010000070.1 GCA_902406135.1 uncultured Eubacteriales bacterium | reverse complement strand
TGAAACTGACTGTGCTTATGGACAACAATACATATATAGATATGTATTATAAGGGAGAGCCTGCTGTATCGTATTATATAGAGGACGGAGACAGAAGGATACTTTTTGACGCGGGATACAGTGAAGCCTTTATGGACAATGCCAAAAGTATGGGCATAGACCTGAGGGGAGTAACTGACATAGTCATATCCCACGGACACAATGACCATACGGGAGGACTTTTGGCCCTTTCCCATATAGATTTTTATAAAAGACCGCTTTTTACCGCCCACCCGGACGTGTTTTTGGAAAGATATGACGGAAATCTCTCTATCGGCAGTCCGCTGAAGAAGGAAGATGTGGAAGAATTTGCGGACATAAGGCTTACAAAGGAGCCGGTAAAAATAAGCGAAAACATAACCTTCCTTGGGGAAATACCTGAAAAGATTGAAAAAAGATACTCCATCGGAACCCTTATCAGGGACGGAAAAAAAGACGATGACTTTATGTTTGATGACAGCGCCCTTTTATATAAAAACGAAAAAGGCCTGTATGTTATAACGGGCTGTTCCCATTCGGGAATATGCAATATAATAGAAAGGGCCAGAGAAATAGGAGGAGACGGCAGTCTTAAGGGACTTATAGGAGGACTGCACCTTTTTGAGAAGGATAAAAGGACGGAGGACACTGCCGACTATCTTATGAACCAGAATATAGACAGTCTGTACCCCTGCCACTGCACATCATTTAAAGTCAGGTCATTTATGGACAGGAAAATGAATGTGTCGGAAGCGGGTGTCGGACTGGTGCTTGAGTGGTAAGGAGGATTGATTTTTGTGGATAAAGCCGAAATGTTTAAAAAGATAGAAGAAAACCGAGATTTTATTATATCCCTTGGGGACAGGCTTTTTGACTGCCCCGAGCTGGGATTTAAGGAATATAAGACAGCGGAGATAATAAAGGAAAACTTTGATGCCCTGGGTATTTCCTATGAAAGCGGCATAGGCGAGACGGGAGTTTGCGCCCATATCGGAGAAGGAGACTACCATATAGCGGTGGTATGCGATATAGACGCTCTTCCTTCAAAGACGGGGGAAGGAACAATACATTCCTGCGGCCACAGTATACAGACAACCATAGGACTGGCAGCGGCTAAAATGCTTAAGGAAACGGGAATAGCCAAAAACAGCGGCGTAAAGATAAGCTTTATATTTACTCCCGCCGAGGAATTCATAGATTTTGACTATAGGGATTCCCTCATAAAGGAAGGAAAGATACTTTACCGCTCAGGAAAACAACATATGATAGCTAAGGGAATATTTGATGATGTTGACTGCATAATATCAGCCCATGCCAACGGCAGTAAGGACAAAATGTTTGATATAAACTCAACCCTTGCGGGCTTTACGGCAAAGAAAGCGGTATTTAAAGGACAGGCTTCCCATTCGGGAGCGGCACCCTGGCTTGGAAAAAACACTCTACATGGAGCGGTACTGTGCGAAAATGCCATTGCGTTTTTAAAGGATAGATTTGCGCCCGAGGCAGGAGTAAGAATAAACCCCGTAATAACCGAAGGAGGAGGAACCGTCAATATAATACCTGACAGGACGGTGCTTGAAACCTATGTAAGGGCCAATGACATAGAAACACTGACTGCCGCCGACGAAAAGACGGATTTATGCATAAAACATTCGGCGGAAGCCCTTGAGCTGGAATGGGAGATAGAAAATACCATAGGATATATGCCCCTTAGCCAGTCAAAGGCACTTAATAAGACTATAAAGAAAAATATGCTCCTTATATGCGACGATGAAATGATAGAGGAAAATGTTGTTTCAGGAGCTTCGGGAGATATAGGAGATTTGGGATACCTGCTTCCTACGGTACAGTTTGGATTTTCGGGAATAGAGGGCATATTCCATAACGACTCCTTTAAAATAGCGGATAAGGAAAACTGCTATATAAATACGGTTAAGGTAGTATGCGGCGCCATAGAAGACCTCATTGAAAATGCGGAATTAAGACCCCGGAGGGGAGACTTTGAGGGCAGAAAAGAATACTATATGAAAAACTGGCTTAAGGCGGAGTAAGATAATATGAAATTTGAACTTGTTGACAGACAGAACTGGAAAAGAAAAAACTATTTCAAGCACTATTTTAAGGACGTGCCCTGCACATACAGTATGACCGTTAAAATAGACATAACCAAAATAGTGGAAGAAAATAAAAAGCTGTATCCCTCAATGATTTACTGTATAACATCAATAGTAAATAAACACGAGGAATTCAGGACTGCCCTTGATGACGAAATGAGAGTGGGCATATTTGACGAGATGATACCCTGCTATACGGTATTTAATAAGGAAACGGAATGTTTTTCAAATATATGGACCGAATGTGCAAAGGGATATGAGGAATTTTTGAAAAGCTATGAGGAAGATATGCTTAAATACGGAGACTGTGAGCCCTTTGAAGGAAAGCCCGATGCCCCTGCCAATACTTTTCCCATATCCATGATACCATGGGCGTCCTTTGAGGGATTTAATCTTAACCTTCAAAGGGGATATACATACCTGCTGCCCATATTTACCATGGGAAAATACTATGAAGAAAAGGGAAGATTTATTATGCCGCTGGCCATGCAGGTACACCATGGCGTATGTGACGGATTCCATACCTGCAGGTTTGTAAATGAGCTTCAGGAAATGATAAATTCGGGTTTTTAAAATTATAGGCTTCAAAGGGAAATTAAAAATCTTAAAATAAAAAAGTGAGACATCAGTCTCACTTTTTTTATGCAAAGCAGAATTTTTAAATACGGCAGAGCCGTAATAACTCTTGTAATTAATATATAAGGCCTTTCTTTTTAGCCTCAAATGTAAGCTCGTCTCTGAAATCGGGATGCGCTATGCTTATGAGTTTCTTTGCCCTTGTGGGTATATCACAGAACTGAAGATTTACGCAGCCGTATTCTGTAACCACATACATGGTTTCGGCCCTTAATGTTGTAACTGTGCTTCCCTCGGCAAGGCTGAGGCATATTTTTGATACGGGGCCGTTTTTAGTATTTGCCACCGATGAAACGGCGATAAATGATTTTCCGCCCTTGGAGAGTGTGGCACCTCTTATGTAGTCCACCTGTCCGCCTGAGCCTGAATACTGTCTGTATCCGATGCTTTCCGAGCAGAGCTGGCCCATAAGGTCGATGGAAAGAGATGTGTTTATGGATATCATATTGTCGTTGGCGGCAATATTTCTTATGTCGTTTACATAGTGGTAGGGAGTGAAGTATACCTTCGGATTGTTGTTAATGAATTTGTTTGTCTGCTCCGTATTGAAGGCAAATCCTGCCACCGAAAGACCGGGCATAAATGTTTTCTGGCTGTTGTCTACGGCTCCAATGCTCTGGAGATATGCCATGGAATCGGTATACATTTCACTGTGTATGCCAAGATGCTTCTTGTCTTTAAGTCCGTAGCCTACGGCATTTGCTGTACCGCCTATGCCAAGCTGTATGCATGCTCCGTCAGGTATTCTCTCAAGTATGTATGAAGCGATTTTTTCCTCAAGGGGTGAGGGCGGTGCTGAAGGGGGCACAACCGCATCGTTATGGTTTTCAACAAAAGCGGCAATCTCGCTTACATGGTAGTTGTGGCTTGAGCCGTATACTCTGGGCATATATTTATTTATCTGAGCTATTATCTTTTTTGAATGGTTTATCTGTGAAGGAGAATATCCCGCAGGACCTATGTTGCAGTATCCATGCTCATCGGGAGGTGTCATGGGTACAACGGCAACGTCGGGGTCAACGAATGTAAAATAATCTTCGGTACGGCTGAGATGAAGGGGAACATTGGTTACTACACCGTTGGCTGCTCCTGCTCTCTCGTTTGCGCCGTTAAAGAATGCATAGTATCTGAATTTATCCTTGGGTATATCCTTATCGTCAAGACCTATATAGTCAGTTGACATATTTCCGTAAAAAGAAATATCTTCAAGATTTCCGGCTTTAACGTCGTTTATAACAGCGGAAAGAACTTTATCGGCAATGGAAAGACCGCCAAGACATATTTTATCGCCGCTTTTAATATGGGCTTTTACGGCTTCTTCGGCGGACATAAGTTTTGAATTATAGATTTCTTCGTATGACATTGCGTGACTTCCTTTCGTTGTGGATTTTTTGTTTTCTGTAATGTAGAACTGTATTTTATTATATTTTATGGCCGGGGTTATGTCAACGATTTTGTCATAACATAACGACTATAGAGGGTGAAATAATGAGGGAAAATTTTATTGGGTACCCGGGAAAGGACAAAACAAATATAAATAAATTTATTTTTTAAAAAAGCGCGGCAAACAGGCTTTATCAACAAAATATCAACGATATAAAGAATAAAAAAACCTTTGTAAAAGGAAAGGAATATAATAAACAGACAATAAAATATCTGAAATATATTCTCCTATACAAAGGCTTGTTTTTTATCAGTCGTAATAAACTTTCATAAGCATAAGGCCTTCGGCGGGTGCCAGAGGTCCGGCTTTCTGACGGTCCTGGGCCTCGATAATAGACGGTATATCATCGGGGGATATATTTCCCTCTCCGGCTTCGCATAAAGTTCCCGTCAGTATCCTTACCATATGATAGAGGAAACTGTCTCCCGTAAAGGTTATGTCTATGTCACCGTCTTTTTCGGTTATTTCTATGCTGTCAATGGTGCGTACCGTGGATTTTTTCGTTTTCTTAAGGTCCGTAAAGCTTTTAAAGTCATGTTTTCCGAGCATATGAGAAGCCGCAAGACGCATGGCGTTAACATCAAGCTCTCCGCCCTTTATCCAGCGGTATCTGGCATCAAATATGCAGGGGACTTTTCCCGTATGTATGCGGTAGCAGTAGGTTTTTCTAATGGCGTTAAGACGGCTGTGGAATCTGGGAGAAGCTTCTCTGGCACTCATTATGCCGATGTCCTTGGGAAGATATGTATTCATATAGTCCATTATTTCCTCAGGGGTCATTTCGGTATCAATGCGGAAGTTAGCCTGCTGGGCGGCGGCGTGTACTCCTGCGTCCGTACGTCCCGAACCGTCAACTTCTATTACCTGTCCCGTAAGTTTATATAAAATATTTTCCAGTTTTCCCTGAATTGTGTCTCCTGTGTTTGACTGTCTCTGCCAGCCTTTATATTTTGTTCCGTCATACTGAACCGTAACGGCGATGTTTTTTTTCAATGGGGCAACCTCATTTCCTTTGGATATTCTGGATTTTATTATATACGTTTTTCACATACTTTGCTATAATTAAAAAACGGATGTCCTGAAAAAGTTGTTATAAATCACTGATATTTAACTCCAAAATTATTAAATCATACCCGAAGAGAAGAAATTTAATGGCAAGGTTTACATATTTTTATTATAAATGTTGGAATATAAAGAAAAAATGCTTTTCTAGTTAAAATTTTGGTGTTATAATACCATATTATAAAATAGATTAATTATGGGCAGTTCTGTCTTCGGGCCGAACTGCTTTTACGAGATATATTGGGAGGCTTTCAGCTTATATGGAAAAGTTAGTTATTACCGGCGGTAAACGGCTCAATGGAGAAGTTTTTATCAGCGGTGCCAAAAATGCGGCAGTTGCCATAATACCCGCAGCTATAATGGCGGACGGAATATGTATTATCGAAAATCTGCCCAGCATCGAAGACGTAGAGAGTCTTCGTTCGACACTGAATAAAATGGGAGCTGTTTGCGAGTATATTGACAAACATACATTAAAAGTTGACAGCACGGGCGACATAACAAACTGCGCGGCATTTGAAGAAGTTAAGAAAATACGCGCGTCATACTATCTTCTCGGAGCCCTTTTGGGAAGATTCAAAAAGGCGGAAGTTGCGCTTCCCGGAGGCTGCAATTTCGGAACAAGACCCATAGACCTTCATCTTAAAGGCTTTAAACTCCTTGGAGCTGACGTTGAAGTGTCAAACGGCATTGTAAAGGTAAGCGCGGAAAAACTTACGGGAACACAGATATACATGGACCAGGTAAGTGTCGGAGCTACTATAAACATAATGCTTGCGGCAAGTATGGCAGAGGGTACTACCATAATCGAAAACGCCGCAAAGGAACCCCACGTTGTTGATACAGCCAACTTCCTTAATATGATGGGAGCAAACATCAAGGGAGCGGGTACTGATATAATAAGGATAAAGGGCGTGGAAAAACTCCACAGCGCCGAATATACAATAATCCCTGACCAGATAGAGGCCGGAACATATATGATAGCTGCGGCCATAGCCGGCGGAGATGTTACCGTAAAAAATATTATACCTAAGCATATGGATTCCCTTACGGCAAAGCTTGCCGAAATGGGAGCAAGAATAGAAAAACATGATGACAGCATAAGGGTTATGGCGGACGGAAGACTTCAGTGTTCAAACATAAAGACCATGAGCTATCCGGGATTCCCCACAGACCTTCAGCCCCAGATGACCGCTCTTTTAAGCGTATGCGAGGGCGTAAGTGTTGTTACGGAAAATGTATGGGATAACAGATATCAGTATGTTGAGGAGCTCAGACAGCTGGGTGCAAAAATAATGGTAGAGTCCAGAGTAGCCATGATAGAAGGCGTAAAGACTCTTAAGGGTGCCAAGGTTGCCGCAACAGACCTTAGAGCTGGTGCAGCCATGGTTATAGCAGGTCTTTTTGCCGAAGGAACTACTGAAATAGACAATATAAAATATATCGACAGAGGATATGAAGATATAGAGGAGAAGCTTTCAGCTTTAGGAGCCGATATAAAAAGAGTTGAATGTTGAGAATGAATTTATGGTGGGTGTTTAAGTTATGAATGTAAAGTTTTGTCCGCTTGTGAGCGGAAGCAGTGGGAACAGTACTTACATATGTAACGGAAACACCCACATTTTAATTGATGCGGGAGTAAGCTGCAAACAGATAGTTGAGCACATAAGACAGATAGGCGTTGAGCCCGAGGATTTGGACGCAGTTTTTATAACCCATGAGCATATCGACCATATAAAGGGTGCGGGAGTGCTTTCAAGAAAATATAACATACCCGTATATGCCACACCGGGTACATGGCAGGGCATAGGCAGTACAGTGGGAGATTTTGCGCCTGAAAACGTGAGATATGTATATCCTGACAGTATGATGGTTTTGGGTGACCTTTGTGTGAAGCCCTTTGCCATACCCCACGACACCATAGAGCCCGTGGCCTACAGTGTGTTTACCGAAAGCAGAAAACTTACCGTTGCTACGGATATAGGCTGTGCCACAACCAAGGTCAAGGAAAACATATATGATTCGGACGTGCTTTTACTGGAGTCCAACCACGATGTGGACATGCTTAAAAACGGAAGCTATCCATGGCATCTTAAGAAGCGTATTTTGGGAGAGAGGGGACATCTTTCAAACGTATGCGCAGGAGAAACCCTCGGAGAAATAATGAGCGGCAGGCTCAAATATGTTTTTTTGGGGCATTTGAGCAATGAAAACAATGAACCTCATCTTGCCTATGAGACCGTAGACAGGATACTTGAGGATAATAATATAAAGGTCGGAAAACATCTTGATTTGGATATGGCGTCAAGATATTCAAACAGCAGAATGATAGAGCTTTAAGGAGAACTTTGATGAAAATTACGGTCATAGGAGTCGGAAGGCTCAAGGAAAAATACTGGCAGGCCGCCATTGATGAATATTCTAAGAGACTTAGCAAGTATGTAAAGCTGGATATAATCGAAGTTCCCGATGAGAAGGCGCCTGAAAATTTAAGCGCCGCCGAAGAAGAAATAGTAAAGAAAAACGAGGGCGAGAGAATACTCAAAAACATAAAGGACGGAGCCTATGTAATCGCCCTTGCCATAAACGGAAAAATGCTCAGTTCCGAGGAACTTTCGGAATTTTTAAATGAACGTATGGTCAGGGGAGCGGGACATATAGTTTTTGTAATAGGCGGCTCTCT
>CABPCX010000069.1 GCA_902406135.1 uncultured Eubacteriales bacterium | reverse complement strand
CTGGCACGATGAATAAACTCCCACGTCTCCTATGGTCAGAAACGCCACCGTAAGCCCCCTGTCCAAAAGCTCCTTTACGGCTTTTATTCCTTTTTCATGGGCCTCTTTGAGTTTATCCTTGTCCTTTGTCATGGGCATAGGCACCATAAGAAACTCCTTATTGTCTATCTCAGGCACAGCCTGCACAGCTATTTTGTAGGCTTCGCATCTTTCCTTACTGCCTGAGGGAAGGGCTATAACATCAGCCTCCCTGAGTATCCTCGCAGCCTTGAGCGTCATAAGCTCAGGGTCTCCGGGTCCTACGCTCACACCGTATAATTTTCCTTTTTTCATAAAATTCTCCCTTAATACATTAGCCTTCGGGATATGCAAGTATGTCGTCCGCCGTAATTTCTTTATTGAGCAGTCCCTGACCGTTGAGCCAGTTTATAGTATCTGTCCAGCTCTGCTCGTCCACATCCAAAAAGTCCTGTGTATCACTATACATCAAAGGAAGAAGTATGTCCATACTTGCTTTTTCTATCTCGGCATCAAGGGGATAGTTGGCCTCGTCCTGGTTTTTAAGAAGTATTTCAAGGGAGCCCTCGGGGTCGTTTTTAACATCTTCAAAACCTTTCTTGGAAGCTCTTATGAATGCCGCAAGCTTGTCGCTTTCTTCTTCAAGCTGCTTCTCGCCTGTTACAAGTACAAGCTCCTCATAATCGGGAATTCCTTCGGCTGTTATATCAAAATATGTTACGTCATATTCTTCCTGAATAAGGGTGGGATATTCATGGTTTATATAGCCGCCGATAACAGCATCCACATTTCCCGTAATAAGGGCAGTATTCAGGTCAAAGCCTACATCCTGCATTGTAACGTCTTCATAGCCGAGACCGCTGTTTTCCATCATGGCCTTTACAAATACCTCATTATCGGGTGTTCCCGGATAGCCTATTACCTTTCCCTTAAGGTCAGCCGCACCGTTTATTCCGCTTTCCTTCATGGACATAACTATGTTGAGAGGATGCTGTACTACAGTACCTATAACCTTTACGGGTACATCCTGGTTTGCAATAGTTGAAACGGTATTTGTCTGATAGTAAAGTCCCGCATCAGCCTGTCCTGCGGCAGTAAGTGTTATGGCGTCATTAGTGTTTGCCGGGAATCTTACGTTCACGTTAAGGCCTTCCTCGGCATAGTAGCCCTTCTCCATGGCCACGTAAATAAATGAATGAACGGCATTGGGATACCAGTCAAGAACTATATCAAAGTCTTCAAGTTCTCCGTTTTCTTTTCCTTCTGCACTTTCAGTGTTTTCCGTTCCTTCCGTGCTGCTTTCCGAACTGCCTGAGCAGCCAGCGGCACCAAATACAAATATTCCTGTAAGCAGTAAAGCTATAAATTTTTTCATTATTTATCCTCCCCATCCATCATAGCAAGCATAACCGTAAAAAGTTCCGTCATTTCCTTTATGGAAGGAATGTATACCTTTTCTTCGGTGGTATGTATGCCGCTGCAGACGGGTCCCAGTGCGTCTATGGCAGGAACTCCGAAATAGCAGAACCAGTTGGCGTCTGTGGCTGTGGGCTCAAATACCTCCTTAACATTCATTCCAAGCGCTTCTCCGGCCTTAGTGGCAAGCTTGCAGGCTTCGCTTCCCTTTTCGCTCCATTCAAGGGCGGGGAAAAGTGTTCTGTACTCCACTGTTGTTGAGCATACGGGGTCCTCGTTATGCTCTGCCAGTGAACGGATATTTGCCTCAGCCTCCGCAAAGGATTCCTGTGTGGGAAGTCCCGCAACGCAGAATTCCATATGGGCGTCTCCCGCAACTACTCCGTTGGGGCGTCCACCGGATATGGGAGCTACATTATAGTATATTTCTCTTTCATAATCATTGAAGCTGTAGTATTTAAGTATTTTATGGGCCAGTTCCTTGATGGCGCTGTGTCCCTGCATATAAGCCGCTCCGGCATGGGCTTCCACACCCTTGATGTCAAGGGCTCCGAGAATTACTCCTCGTCTTTCGCTTACTATGCCGTATCCCTCATCGGTCTTTACCGCACCTTCAAATACAAAGGCACATTCGGCTCCTTCGGCTTCTTCCTTAAATACTTCCCTGCTTGTGATTGAGCCTATCTCCTCATCACAGCTGTAAATCATAACGATTTCCTTATTGGGAAGCAGTCCCAGCTCCGAAGCTATTTTTACCGCATAGGCAGATACCGCAAATCCGCCCTTGCAGTCTCCTGTTCCAAGACCATGAAGCCAGTTTTCATCGTCTATGAACGGAGGATTTTTTTCGGTAAATCCCTTGGGGAATACCGTATCCAGATGGCAGTTGATAACGATTTTTCCGCTGGGATTTTCAGGTACTATCCTCGCAACTATGTGCGCACCCGTATCCTCGAAAAATGTCTCCTTTATCTGGACCCCTTCTATCTGCGAAAGGACCTCCTCTGCCATATCGACAACGCGTCTGTTACCCTCAATATCCTTGGACTCGCAGTCGACTTTTGAGAATTCTGTGAGCAGTTCCACCTGGCTGTCCAGGCAGGCCTCAGCCTTCTCCCTGATTTTTGTTACATCCATAGTATCATCCCTTTCTGAAAAGCATATAAAAAAGCGCTTTCCGTATGGAAAGCGCCTTGCTTGCACAGAGTCAAATTTACTTTCTTACTTTCCTACGTTGGCATTACCCACATCAGGTATGGCGTAAAAAACGCCTAAGGGTTAGGAAAACTCCTTCTCAGCAGGACCCTTAAAAGTCGAGCACCCCTAGTAATTTTATTAAATTAAGTAAAGTTTATACCAAAGCTATTTTTTTGTCAACTTATTTTATATGACCCAATGCCCCTTATCATCTCCGTCTGAGATATTTTTCCCTGGTGGCCAGTCCGCCCCTTATATGCCTTTCAGCCTTGTTTACCTCCAGCACTTTCCTTACGGAACGCGCCAGCTCCGGGTCTATTTTTTCCACACGGTCCGTTATGTCCTTGTGGACAGTGGACTTGCTTATGCCAAACCTCCTCGCTGTTTCTCTGACTGTTGAATTTGAACTGACTATAAAATTTGCCACGGCTACTGCCCGTTCCTCTATATGATTTTTCAATAAAGGCACCCCTGTAAATTGTTCTCGCTTATCTATATGCCTTTCCTTTATGAAAAATACCGTATTTTAAGGCTCCTTCCCGAACCTGTGCCGGGCTTTATGTCAGTTATTTACCTGCTGTATTCTCTCCAAAAACTTTTCCGCCGCCTTTTGAAAAAATATATCCTGCAGATAAATCGACATAAGTACACCTCCAAAAAAGCATTGAAATATATTTCATCTTCTCGTTTTCTACCTTTACTAAGAAGTATAGCCAAATGCCAACAATGTCCAAAAGATATTCTCATATTAATAATGTCTGTTAACAAGTATGGTGACATCGATTTCCATTCTATGCAACAGGTAATTCTTTTACTAATACACTTCCAAACAATGGTAGTATAACTATTGTAAGTAATGTATTAAATAAGCTATAATATATATTATAGCTTATTTAATGCAACCAAAGATTGCGAAAAAATAAGCGTGCAACCTTTGTATACCAAAATATCAAAGATGGTTGCTTGTATGCAACCAAAAAATAGTATAATTTTTAATAACAGGGGGTGTAAGTACATGACATTTTCAGAAAAACTGTTATGGCTTAGAAAGCAAAAAGGGCTGTCGCAGGAAAAACTTGCAGAAATGCTTGATGTTTCAAGGCAATCTGTTTCAAAATGGGAATCACAACAGACTTTGCCAGAATCAAATAAACTCATTCTTATCAGTAGCATTTTCGATGTGTCCATCGATCAGCTATTAAAAGACGATCTTTCTGTAGGAGATGAAAATAAGATAACAGGCGAAGCAAAGATCGTAGAAACAGATTCTGAAACAACCAAGTTAAATATTATGTTCTGCACGAAATGCGGAAAAGAAAATCGTGCAGATAGCGCGTTTTGTGGCTATTGCGGAAATCCATTCACTATGTTTGTAGCAAACAAACCAGAGACTGGATCCCTAACAAAAACAGACATGGATTTGGCATACTATAAAGCAGATTTGCAAATGCATCAGCAAGCGTTACATATTCAACAGAAAGAATTGGAAGAAACACAGCGTCAAACAGAACATCAGCGTCAACAACTTCAACTCCAGCAAGAGCAATATGATAAAATGATGAAATGTCCTAGGTGCGGTTCAACATCATTATCTGGCAATAAGAAAGGATACGGCATTGGAAAAGGTATTATTGGAGCCTCACTTTTCGGTCCGCTTGGGCTTATAGCAGGAAATATTGGCTCCGGCAAAGTGGTCATTACTTGCATGAAATGCGGCTACAAATTTAAAAGATAAGGAGATGATAGAAAATGAAGTATTGCTACAAGTGCGGAAATCCCATGGATGATGATATGCTTTTTTGCCAAAAATGTGGGACTAGAGCTGCGGATCCGTCAACTGCTAACTCCACCGTCAGGGTACAAGAAAACATACAGGAAAATAAAAAGGATGTTGTTAAATTTCAATCAGATATGCCACGTAAGGGAATGAAAATTCTCGCCATTATTTGTGCTGTATTTGCAATAATCTATGCTCTAATGTCGCTCTCTGACCCTTTCATAATTTCAATGACTGGTTTTTTTGGTGTATTGTCATTTATGTTCTTTGTTCTGTCAAAGTCCCCTAAAGACAATCCTCACCTACTGGGTAAACAAACTGGCTTGAATAAGTCAACATTTGTAATCATCTGTGTGATACTTTCATTTGCATTATGTATAATAATTGGAACTCAAGTTGAAATGGATGATTCACTAAACAATTCCACAGATAATACGACTGACAGCAACCTCCAGCAAGGAGAAAGTACTCTGTATGATAATGCAAATGTCATCTGTGACGTTGAACAATTTGCAAATATTACTGGTGAAGAATTGGTTGCTTTACTTGGTGATCCAGACAGTATTAGTAATAGTACCTGCGTTGGTGAATTTGAAATTCCTTGTATATGTTATGATTACAATAATAATGAAACATTAGGGGAAGTGTCATTCGAATTAGTAAACAACAAAGTTATAAGATTTACTTCATACAAAGACGATTATAAATATACTGGCAAAGAAAGCATTTTAGAAAATTTCGGTATTGAAAAAGGTGAAAATAGCACTGTGATAGCAGATACAGGGGTAGCATTACGCTATCGTTGTCCCTCTGATATAGTTGACGATTTTTGGATTAACTTGATAGATAATGACAATTTTGGCTTTCTGCAAGTTACATACGAAATGATGTACTATGAAGAATGGTATCTGCCTTTAAATATTAGCGAACAATCAAATTATCAATATTGGACACAAGAAGCCGTAAAATCTCTATTAAAAGCTCCTAAATCAGCGGACTTCCCAAACATAACCGAATGGGCAATTGGCTCTAATCCATTTTATGTAGCGGTTCAATCTTATGTTGACGCACAAAATTCCTTTGGTGCAGAAGTCAGAAGCGATTTTACTTTCATCTATGCCGCGGACACAAGCGAAATCATATATGCAATATTTGATGGTGAAGTTATCGCTGATAATGGATACGTATCAACGGCTGACTTAGTATCTCAAATTGCAGCAGGGAATATACAAGAATAAGTTACTAACCATTTTTTAGCAATTAGAAATCAGTGTGGGAAAACATTTTATGGTTTTCCCACAAATTCCAATTTTTAGGAGAGTATTCATAAAGCAACGTGTATAGTACACTACCCTTTGCGTTGCGAAGTTGTGTGCTAAAAAAGTCCTATTTACAGAAACGCCTGTCTTACAGCTCCCTTCTTAATAAATACAGGTTTTATAGTTTTCTCCCATCTCTATATCTTTCTCTTCGTCAGTCCTTCACCTGCTGTATTCTCTCCAAAAACTTTTCCGCCGCCTTTGAGAATACCTGATACTTTTTCCACACTATGTCTATGCCTACCTCCTGCCTTGGAGTAAACGGTCTGAAACATACACTGCTGTTTTCATAGGTATTTACAAGCCTGTCGATACACAGGGCATATCCTACACCCTCGGCAACCATAAGGGATGCATTGAAAATAAGATTATAGGTGCCCGCTATATTCCATTCGTCCATGGGCTTTCCCATCCATCCCGACAGCTCATAAAGCATCATGGTCTGTCTTGATACGATAAGAGGAAGGTCCCTTATGTCCTCGGGAGAAAGCTCGTCTTTGGCTGCCAGCGGGCTGTCCTTTGGCATAAGCAGTCCCCATGTATCCATTATGGGCAGTTTTATGTAGTCATATTTTTTCTTGTCAAAGGGCTCTATCATAAGCCCGAAATCCAAAAGTCCCTTATCCAGCTTTTCCATTACGTCATCGCCGTTTCCGCTGTAAAGGTGGTAGCGTATGTCGGGATAGGTTTTCTGCAGTTCCTTGGCTGTTTTTGCAATCAGTCTCATGGCGTAGGTTTCCCCTCCGCCTATATGTATATCTCCGCTTATTACTTCCTGGGTGTCCCTTAATTCACTTTCGGTCTTTTCCACAAGCATTATTATTTCACTGGCCCTTTTTCTTAAAAGCTCGCCGTCCTCAGTAAGGGTTATTCGGCGGTTTCCTCTTATAAACAGCTCCTTGCCCAGTTCCTTTTCCAAATCCATAAGCTGTCTTGACAGGGACGGCTGCGACAAATGCAGATACTTTGCCGCTCCCGATATGGTTTCCTCCCTTGCCACCGCAAGAAAATATCTTAAAACACGAAGTTCCATTATCATCTCTCCTTTTAAATAAGTATATTACATTTTAATATGCTTAACAAGCATAGACAGCTATTTGATATAGATATTTGTTATTGAGGATAATGGATTATATAATATTTACATAAGCGAAAGGAGGAAATCCATGAGACGATTATTTACAATTTTACTGGCTTCATCTCTTATGCAGGCCGGCACGGGATGTTCCGGTGCGGTTCAAAACAGCCGGGACAATCAGACCAATGAAACAGCCCAGTCTGTCACTTATGAGGCGGATGAAACAGAAACCACGTCTTCAGAAGAACAAAAGGAGTCCGAAAATATGAAAAACATAACCGTTACAGTGGGAGACCAGTCTTTTTCGGCGGTACTGTATGATAACGAAACCGCGGATAAATTTTATGATATGCTCCCCCTGGACCTTGAAATGAACGAATTAAACGGAAACGAAAAATACTGTTATCTCGACGAATCCCTCCCGCAGGATACATTTAAGCCAAATACCATCAACAGCGGAGATATTATGCTTTTCGGAAGCGACTGTATAGTTTTGTTTTATGATACCTTTTCTACCGGATACAGCTATACAAGTCTCGGAAAGATAGAAAACCCCGACGGACTGTATGAAGCCGTCAGAAACGGAAGTGTAAGCGTCACATTTACGAAAGGATAAGCCATGGATAACAGCATTGAAGACGCAGTTATCCAAAATCTTATTGACGCAGGCTGTGACCGTCAGACTGTACGTATGTTTTTAAACAGTATGAAAGGCGGCGATATCAAAGATGAACTTTGTATTTTGGAAAAACACCGCTCATATCTTTTAGATACGCTCCATCTGTGCCAGAAAAGGATAGACTGCCTTGATTACCTTATATGCCAGATAAAAAGAAAAAACCGTTCCATGAAAGGAGAATAAATATGCTTGGAAATTTTATGTACTGTAACCCCACAAGACTTTATTTCGGAAAGGATTCCCTTGATTATTTACAGGAGGAACTTAAAAAATACGGAGAAAACGTGCTCTTTGTTTACGGAGGAGGTTCCATAAAGAAATCCGGACTTTATGATAAAATTACTGCCATTCTTGAGGCGGCAGGAAAAAAAGTCCGCGAAATACCCGGTGTTATGCCAAACCCCACCGTTGAAAAACTCTATGAAGGCTGCAAGGCTGCCCGTGAAATAAACGCAGACCTTATACTTGCGGCAGGG
>CABPCX010000068.1 GCA_902406135.1 uncultured Eubacteriales bacterium | reverse complement strand
TTATTTCGGAAGAACTCCTTGTAAAGAAGGACGGCAGGCTGAGCCTTACGGACAGGGGAGTGGATATATCCAATTCCGTATTTGAAAAATTCATAAGGTAAAGAAAAGGGGCATAGAGATTATTCTTTATGTCCCTTTTTATACCTATATAGATGAAGGAATAAATTCATATATACGGCGGATTATATGCTGCAGGGTACGGCAGTTCTAAAAACAAAGAAAAAATGAGGATTTCTTTTGAAAAACTTAATAAATTATTGGCAAAAGCACTTGACATATCAGTGGGAAGGTGCTATTTTATGTATTAAAGATTAGCACTCACGATAAATGAGTGCTAACAGAGAAAAGGCAAAGGAGATGGGCATATGCAGATGAATGAAAGAAAAATAAGAATCCTTCAGGCAATCATCAAAGATTATATTGATACTGCAGAGCCTGTCGGCTCAAGAACCATTGCCAAAAAATACGATCTTGGAGTAAGCTCAGCCACCATAAGAAACGAAATGAGCGACCTTGAGGAAATGGGCCTCATCGTTCAGCCCCACGCTTCAGCGGGAAGAATACCGTCGGATAAAGGCTACAGATATTATGTGGACAGTATCCTTCAGAAAAAGGAACTGATGTCAAAAGAAGACCAGAACTTCCTTAAGGATGCGGTAACAAGAAACATAAGCCAGATAGAGTATCTTATGGAGGAAACTGCAAGAGCTCTTTCGGTAATGACCAATTATACGACATTCATATCCGAGCCGGTCATAAGAAAGACGGCACTCAAGCAGGTAAGGCTTCTTCCTCTTGATGATATTTCGGTTATGCTGGTCGTAGCTACAGGCGAAAATCATATAAAACACTATGTGATACCGGTAAAGGAAAGCATTGGAGAAGCGGGTTTAAACAGAATGAATGAGGAAATAAATACCCTCATAAAGGGCAAAACGAGAGATGACCTTACGGATGAGGTCATAAGCGACCTGGCGGTCATAACAAGGGACCACAGTGAACTTCTCAAGCCGATGCTTAAAAATATAAGAAAGACTATCGCCTCAGCGGAAAGCGTTCAGATACATCTGAGCGGCGAAAAAAATATTCTTGATTTCCCTGAGTTCAGTGATATAGATAAAGCAAGAACCCTTTTCAATACACTGGAGGAAAAAGAAGCTCTGCTTAACATAATCGGCGAGACAGGAAGCGGAAAGACAGATGTTTCCATCGGAGCCGAAAACGAGCTTGAAGAAATGAAAAACTGCAGTGTTATAAAAACAAGCTATAAGGTGGGCGATGACGTTTACGGCACCATAGGAATAATCGGACCTACAAGAATGGATTACGGCCAGGTAATATCGGTGCTCAACGGAATGGCTAAAAATATAGAAAATATAATGAATTCCTCAGCCAGGAGGAAAAACAAAGCCATTGAAGGGAAGGATAAATTAAATGAATAGTGAGGAAAATAAGGTTACTGACATAAACGAAGAAGAAACAGTGGAAACTACAGAAACAGCAGAAGCTGAAAACACAGAAGCAGCCGCTGAAGAAACCACAGCTGACAAAGAAACAGCATCTGATGAAAAAAAGGAAGAGCCTGAGAAAAAGGGCCTTTTCAAAAATAAAAATGCAAAATATGAAAAAGAAATAGAAGAGCTTGGCACAAAGCTTGCCGAAGCTCAGGACAGATTTCAGAGAACGCTTGCCGAGTTTGACAACTTCAGAAAGCGTACAATGAAAGAAAAGGCAAGTATGTATGATGACGGTGTGAGAGACACCATAGAAAAACTGCTTCCTATGTTTGATAACCTTGAAAGAGCAATAAGCTCAGTTGAAGGAAAAGTTGATGAAAACGATCCTCTTCTTAAGGGAGTAAAACTTACGGATAAACAGCTTAAGGAAATACTTGCTGCCATGGGAGTTGAGGAAATAAAAGCTCTCGGCGAAAAATTCGATCCTAACCTTCATGCTGCCGTTGCCCATGTGGACGATGAAAATTACGGAGAAAACGAAGTAATTTATGACATGCTTAAAGGTTATAAATATAAAGATAAAGTTATCAGACACAGTATGGTTAAAGTAGCCAACTGATTTAAAAGTGAAATCACAAATTAATTGTTAAATATTCAGGAGGAAATTTATTATGGGAAAAATTATAGGTATTGACCTTGGTACAACAAACTCATGTGTAGCTGTTATGGAGGGGGCGGACAGCCCGTTGTTATCGTTAACTCTGACGGAGCAAGAACAACTCCTTCAGTTGTAGGTTTTGCTAAGAACGGCGAGCGTCTTATCGGCGATTCAGCAAAACGTCAGGCTATCACAAACCCTGACAGAACAATCAGTTCAATCAAACGTCACATGGGTGAAAACTACAAAGTATCTATTGATGATAAAAACTACTCACCTCAGGAAATTTCAGCTATGATCCTTCAGAAACTTAAAGGAGACGCTGAAAGCTACCTTGGAGAGACTGTTTCAGAGGCTGTTATCACAGTTCCCGCATACTTCTCAGATGCTCAGAGACAGGCAACAAAGGATGCCGGAAAGATTGCAGGTCTTGAAGTAAAACGTATCATCAACGAGCCTACAGCAGCAGCTCTTGCTTACGGCCTTGATAACGAAAAAGAACAGAAGATCATGGTTTACGACCTTGGCGGCGGTACATTCGATGTATCTATCATTGAAATCGGCGACGGCGTTGTTGAAGTTCTTGCAACAAACGGTGATACAAGACTCGGCGGCGATGACTTCGACGGAAGAATCATTGATTACCTTGTAAGCGAATTCAAGAAGACAGAAGGCATTGACCTTTCAGCTGACAAGATGGCTATGCAGAGACTTAAAGAAGCTGCTGAAAAAGCTAAGAAAGAGCTTTCAACAGTAACTTCATCAAACATCAACCTTCCTTTCATCACAATGAACCAGGACGGACCTAAACATCTTGATATTACTCTTACAAGAGCTAAATTTGACGAACTCACAGCTGACCTTGTTGATAAGACAATGGGACCTGTAAGAAACGCTCTTTCAGACGCAGGCCTTACAGCAGCTGAACTTGATAAAGTACTCCTTGTAGGTGGTTCAACAAGAATCCCTGCTGTTCAGGACGCAGTTAAGAAAATCACAGGTAAAGATCCTTTCAAAGGAATCAACCCCGATGAATGTGTTGCTATCGGTGCATCTATCCAGGGTGGTAAGATGGCAGGAGATGCAGGCGCATCAAGCATCCTTCTTCTTGATGTAACACCCCTTTCACTTGGTATCGAAACTCTTGGCGGTGTAGCAACAAAACTTATCGAAAGAAATACAACAATTCCTACAAACAAGAAACAGATCTTCTCAACAGCTGAAGATAACCAGACAGCAGTTGATATCCACGTTGTACAGGGTGAAAGACCTCTTGCAAAGGATAACAAGACTCTTGGAAGCTTCAGACTTGAAGGTATCGCACCTGCAAGAAGAGGTGTTCCTCAGATCGAAGTTGCATTCGACATCGATGCCAACGGTATCGTTCACGTATCAGCTAAGGACCTTGGAACAGGCAAGGAACAGGCTATCACAATCACAGCTTCAACAAACCTCAGCGATGAAGAAATCGATAAGGCTGTAAAAGAAGCTGAGCAGTATGCAGAAGCAGATAAGAAACGTAAAGAAGCTATCGACGTTAAGAACGAGGCTGACTCACTTATATTCCAGACAGAAAAGACTCTCGGAGAACTTGAAGGAAAACTTTCAGATGCTGATAAGACAGAAGTTCAGAACGAACTCGCAAAACTTAAGACAGCAGTTGAGAACAAGAATGTTGAGACAATGACAGATGCTGAAGTTGAAGAAATCAAGACAGCTACAGAATCACTCAAGAACGCATTCTACAAGATCTCTGAAGAATTATACAAACAGACACAGGCTGCCGGTGGACAGGGAGCTCCCGGAGCAGACAATTCTGATCCAAATGTTGTTGACGGAGACTACAAAGAAATGTAATATATAAAACAGCGTAAAGAGAGCCTTCAAAAAAGGCCCTCTTTGCTGATTAGAAATCATTAGAACATTTGACGGCGGGTGAAGAAGTTGGCAGATAAAAGAGATTATTATGACGTCCTGGGTGTAAGCAAGGGCGCAAATGAAGATGAAATTAAAAAAGCATATCGTAAACTGGCAAAAAAATATCATCCTGACGCTAATCCCGGAGACAAGACCGCCGAGGAGAAGTTCAAGGAAGTTAATGAAGCCTATGAAGTATTAAGTGATACACAGAAACGTGCACAGTATGACCAGTTCGGCCATGCAGCCTTTGAGCAGGGCATGGGCGGCGGTGGCGGCTTCTATGGCGGCGGCGCTGATTTTGATATGAGCGACATATTCAGTATGTTTGGCTTTGGCGGAGGCAGTGCAGCAAGAAGAAACGGCCCCATGCGCGGACGTGATGTAAATATTACGATACAGATCTCCTTTGAAGAAGCGGTATTCGGCTGTAAGAAGGATATTCAGGTAAATGTTACTGATACCTGCGATACCTGCCACGGAACAGGCGCAAAGCCCGGTACCCATGCGGAGACCTGCCGTAAATGTAACGGTACAGGACAGGAAAGAGTTGTTCAGCAGTCTATTTTTGGAACAATGCAGACAACAAGAACATGTTCAGCCTGCCACGGAACAGGTAAGACTATCAAAGACCCCTGCCCTTCATGCCGAGGAACAGGCTTTGTTAAGAAAAATAAGAAATACGAGATTACCATTCCCAAGGGAATTGACCACGGCCAGACCATACGTCTTTCAGGAAAGGGCGAAGCTGGCATAAACGGCGGAGGATACGGCGACCTGCTCGTTACCGTATATGTTAAACCCCATACTTACTTTGTTCGTAAGGGAATGGATATCTACAGCGATAAGACAATATCATTTACGGAGGCCATACTTGGCGGCGAAATAACCATAAACACAATTTACGGTGAAGAGAAATATACAGTTAAACCCGGTACACAGCCCAATACTGTTATAACTCTTAAAAACTGCGGTGTTCCAAGCCTCAGAAATGAGAAGATAAAGGGTAATCAGGTAGTTACTCTTAAGGTAAACATACCTACTAACCTTACTGAAAAACAGAAGATGATGCTCCATAACTGGAACAATCCCGACCTTGTCGTTGAGCTTCCCGGAGGGGAAAAACCTAAAAAAACTCTTAAGGACAAGATGAAGGAAATGCTTGAATAACATATAATTTAAAAAGCATACCGTAAAGGTATGCTTTTTTTCTCAAACCTATTTATTTTCTTATGGGTATTTGTTATAATAGAATACATAATAAAATTAATGAAAATATTTTCATTATTAGAAAGGGTTTTTAGAATGATTTGTAACAATGTTCTTGAAGCGATTGGAAACACACCGCTTATAAGACTTAACAGAATGGCAGACCCTGAAGGGGCACAGGTACTTGTAAAATTTGAGGGTCTGAATGTGGGCGGCTCCATAAAGACCCGTACAGCTCTCAATATGATAGAAGACGCTGAAAGAAAGGGTCTCATTGACAAGGAAAAAACTATCATTGTTGAGCCTACCAGCGGAAATCAGGGAATCGGTCTTGCTCTTATCGGCGCAGTAAGAGGATATAAGACAAAAATAATTATGCCTGACTCTGTAAGTGAAGAAAGAAGAAAGCTTGTTAACCACTATGGCGCTGAAGTTATACTTATCCACGACGCAGGAGACATAGGAGCCTGCATAGATGAATGTCTTCAGACAGCATTAAGAATGGCAGCAGAGGACAAAAACGTATTTGTTCCCCAGCAGTTTGAGAATAAGGCAAACCCCCTTGTTCATAAAAATCATACAGCACTTGAAATTATCGAGCAGGCAGGCTGCCAGATAGACGGTTTCTGTTCAGGAATCGGCACAGGCGGAACAATAACAGGTATAGGCGAAGTACTTAAGGAAAAATATCCCGATATAACAATCTGGGCTGTAGAGCCTGAAAATGCAGCTATCCTTTCAGGCGGTTCCATAGGAACACATCTTCAGATGGGAATCGGCGACGGTGTTATACCTCCCATTCTTAACAGACAGATATATGAGGATATATGCATAATAACAGATGAGGAAGCCATAAGAACATCTAAGGAACTTGCAAGACTTGAAGGCCTTATGTGCGGAATTTCCAGCGGTACAAATGTTGCAGCCGCTTTAAAGATGGCTAAAAAACTCGGTAAGGGAAAAACAGTTGTAACAATACTTCCCGATACTGCAGAGAGATATTTCTCAACACCTTTATTTGAAAATGACTGATTAAATAAAAAACACGGAATCCTGTGATTCCGTGTTTTTTGTTTACAGAAAAACCCCCAGATAGTCTGGGGGTCAGAAAAAGCTTTAGCGGAGAGATAATGAAAAAGCTCCGTGTTAGAATAGAAAAGCGGCTACCAACTGCAAATCTAGTAACACGGAGGAACATCAAATGAACAAACAGTATTCAGATGACTTACATAGTTTATCACATACAAAGTGGTGTTGCAAATACCATATAGTATTTGCGCCAAAATACAGAAGGAAAGCGTTTTACGATGCAAGAAGAATAGAAATAGGAAGTATATTGAGGCAGTTATGCGAATGGAAAGGAGTAAATATAGTAGAGGCAGAAGTGTGTATAGACCACGTTCATATGCTAGTAGAGATACCGCCGAAAATGAGTGTATCAGGATTCATGGGATTTCTAAAAGGAAAGAGCAGTCAGATAATATATGAGAGATGGGCAAATGCAAGATATAAATATAGGAACAGAGAATTCTGGTGCAGAGGATACTATGTAGATACAGTAGGAAAGAACACAAATAAAATAAAAGAATATATAGCAAATCAGCTGAAAGAAGACCAAGAAGTAGAACAATTAATGCTAAATGTAGAAGACCCTTTTAAAGGTAGCAAGTAACAGAGTGCAAGCGGTAGCCGCAGGCTGAAACAATACCTTAAGGTATTGCTCTGGGAGCAGGGCTATGCCCGCATAAGAAAAACCACCGGCTAGGCCGGTGGATAATTATTTTTAAGCTGCTTTTTTTGTTTCTTTTTTCCTGAGATACCAGAAATATATTAAGCTTAACACAAGTCCCGAAAGTGCCGATACGGGAACCGCTATGCTTATGAGTGCCATTGAAGTGTTGGGCATTTTGCTTAAAACGTATGAAAGGGGTATTCTCACTAAGAATGATGAGAGAAGACCCTGCACCATTACGAATCCTGTTTTTCCGATACCGTTGAAGTATCCAAGCAGGCAGAAGGCCACCGATATGATAAGGTACTCAAATGAGCATCCGCGCAGATACTCTGCCGTTGCGTCTATAACTGCCTGGTCATCGGCAAAGATAGATGCCAGATTTCCTCCGAAGAAGAATGTGGCAAGGAACATTGCAACACCGAAACAGAAAGATATTTTTTGGGCTATGAACAGGGACTGGACCGCACGCTTGGGATTTCCTGCACCTATATTCTGGGCTACAAAGGCCGAGAGGGCAGACATAAATGCCATGGGCACAATGGAGAGGAATACATATATTTTTTCGGATATTCCGACGCTGGCCGAGGCTGTAAGGCCCAGAGAATTTATTATGCTTGTTATTATAAGAAACGATATGCCTACCAGAAAATCCTGGAGTGCTATGGGAGCGCCTATCTTAACTATTGAATTGATGGTGCCCGGAAGTTTAAAGCTTTTTTTGGTAAGAGAAAAGGGCATATCTATACGTCTTATATAAAATGCCGAAAACACTACGCTGACAGCCTGAGCAAGGACTGTGGCATAGGCCGCTCCTGAGGCGCCCATATGGAAAACGCCGACAAATATAAGGTCACAGACTATGTTTACAACGCAGGCTATGGAAACAAATATAAACGGTGAGCGTGAATTTCCTATTCCCCTGAAAACACCGCTTATGGCATTATAGGCAGTTATGAAAACCATACCCGCTGAACATATCCTTATGTAGCTTACGGCTTCATCTATGGCAGCGGAAGGTACATTCATTATAAGGGCTGCCTTTTCGGCAAAGGCTATCATAACT
>CABPCX010000067.1 GCA_902406135.1 uncultured Eubacteriales bacterium | reverse complement strand
AACGGCTCTTATATTCGGCCTTGCCGCCTGCCTTATTACATATAATATAAGCCGAATAAAGGGCAGAAGCTCTATTGTTATGATAGTGCTGGGAGGAATGGTTGTATCAGCCATGTTTCAGGCATTCGTTTCGCTGGTAAAATATGTGGCTGACCCTTTGGACAAACTGCCATCCATAACATACTGGCTTATGGGAAGTATGTCGTCTTCCACATACAGGACACTGATGCTTGGCAGTCCATTTATAATAGTTGGAACGGTTATAATTTTTGCCCTCAGATGGAGGCTTAATATACTTTCTCTCAATGAGGATGAAGTTAAGTCCATGGGTATGAATATAAAGGCCATGAGATTTCTTGTAATACTTTCCGCATCGCTTATAACATCATCATGTGTATCCATGTGCGGACAGGTAGGCTGGGTAGGACTTCTTATACCCCATGCGGCAAGAATGCTGATGGGCAGCAGCAATAAAACCGTTGTACCCATAAGTATAAGTCTTGGAGCTGTATTTATGCTTATAATGGACACCTTCGCAAGAAGTGCAACAGCGGCGGAAATACCGCTGTCCATATTGACGGCAATTATCGGAGCACCGTTTTTTATATTGCTGTTGAGAAAAACAGGAGGTGCATGGTCTTGAAATTTGAAGTCAAAAACGGAAGTTTTGGATATGAAAAAAGAAAAATACTCAATAATATAAGTTTTGAGGTGGAAACAGGGGAGGTTATGAGCGTCCTTGGCTCCAACGGAGTGGGAAAAACTACACTTCTCAAATGTATGATGGGATTCTTAAAATGGCAGAGCGGCCGTACATATATCGATGGCAGACCTCTGGAAGAATATCCTCATAAAGATGTGTGGAAAAAGATAGCTTATGTGCCCCAGGCAAAAGGGGCGGCCTTTGCCTATTCGGCCCTTGATATGGTGGTGCTTGGAAGAAGTGCCCATATAGGAACCTTTAAACAGCCGGGTCATGAAGATATTGAAATAGCTTTAAAGGCCATGGATGATATCGGTATAGTACATCTTAAGGATAAACTCTGCACCAGAATGAGCGGAGGAGAACTCCAGATGGTGCTGATAGCAAGGGCTTTGACGGTATCGCCCCAAATGCTTGTACTGGACGAGCCGGAGAGTAATCTGGATTTTAAAAATCAGCTTATAATCCTTGATACCATAAGAAAACTTTCCAGAGAGAGAAATATATCAGCCATAGTTAATACCCATTATCCTGCCCATGCTTTGCAGCTTTCGGATAAGGCGCTGATGCTTAATCGTGACGGCTCAAGTTTTTATGGCGAAGCGGGAGAAATAATAAATGAAAAAAATATGAAAACTGCCTTTGGAGTAAATGTGCACGTTGAGAAGTTAAGCCTGAATGATATGATATACAGAAGTGTCATACCTTTAAGCCTGGCATAAAAATTTAAAGCCTGCTGTGTCCGTTAATTATAACGATACAGACGGGCTTTTTTATTTAAAATCTTTTTAGTGGTGAATAATACGGCCGCAAGTGAAGGATAATAATAAAAAATTGAAAGGAGATATTCAAATGACAGTATATTCACCTATGGAAAAGAAATTTATTCAGGGCATAAAAGGTACACAGACAGAGGAAAATCTTATGAGAGCCTTTGCGGGGGAAAGCCAGGCAAGAAACAGATATACTTTTGCCGCATCAAAGGCTAAAAAGGAAAAACTTCATGTAATTGAGGCAGTATTTACCTTTACTGCAAACCAGGAAAAGGAACATGCTGAAATTTTTTATGACTATTTAAAGGAAAGTTCAGGAGCTACCATATTTATAGACGGAGGATATCCCGTAGACCAGTATGAGGATATATGCGAAGTTTTAAAGGCTGCCGAAAGAAACGAATATGAAGAATACGGCGATGTATATAAAAACTTTGCTCTCACAGCCGAAAGGGAAGGTTTTACTGCCATAGCAAAGACCTTTGCCAACATTGCAGAAATCGAAAAGACCCATGGAGACAGATTCGCTAAATTTGCCAAAATGATTAAGGATAATACACTCTTTGTATCAGACGTATCTACAGGTTTTGTCTGCCTTAACTGCGGACATATATATACAGGTACGGAAGCGCCTGCCCAGTGTCCTGTATGCCAGCATGACAGAGGATATTTTATAAAGGCGGAGCTTATGCCCTGGGGTGCCCTCTAAAAAATAATTGTTGTTCTATATTGTAGTATATGATACTATAAAGAAAAAACAATAAGGGGGAAGAGCAATGAAAATTGTTACCTGTCTGTATGACGGAAAAGAGTATGCCGGACTTTTAAAAGAAGGTGGCAAGGTATGCCTTCTTGGAGGAGTATCATCGGTAAATGAGCTTATAGATAACGGCGGAGTAAAAGAAGGAAACATAGAAAACGGAAGAGACGTTGATGTTAGCCTTGTTAAAATACTTGCTCCTATACCTCAGCCTAAACAGGATGTAATATGCCTTGGCATAAACTATACAGAACATGCAAAAGAATCGGAAAAATTCGATAAAGACGCCTTTGGCGGTGAAAGACCAAAGGCTATATATTTTTCAAAGAGAGTAACTGAAGCGCCCGGAAGCGGCGATGATATATGCGGACATTTTGATATTGTGGAAAGTCTTGACTATGAGGCTGAGCTTGGCGTTATAATCGGAAAAGAGGCAAAAAATGTTCCCCTTGAAGGGGTTAAGGACTACATTTTCGGATATACGGTTATCAATGACGTAAGCGCAAGAAATGTTCAGACTTCCCATAAACAGTGGTACTTTGGAAAGAGCCTTGACGGCTTTACACCCATGGGACCCTGCATCGTTACAGCTGACGAGATAGCGTATCCGCCTGCCCTCAAAATTACAGCCAAAGTAAACGGTGAATTGAGACAGAACAGCACAACAGACCTGCTTATTACTGACATAGACCACATAATAAGTGAGCTTAGTGCGGGAATGACTCTTAAGGCCGGAACAATAATCGCAACAGGCACACCTTCCGGAGTAGGAATGGGAATGGACCCTCCCTGCTTCCTTAAAGAGGGAGATGTTGTTGAATGTGAGATAGAAAAGATAGGCATACTCAAAAACAGAATAGTAAAATAAATTTGACTAGTCCGCAGACCTTGTGTCTGCGGGCTTTTTTCATGTTTTAAAAAGTTTTGCCAAGCTGTATAATGTAGTTAAGAAATCAAAAGGAGTGATGCAAAATGAGAATTTCAAAGTAAACATACAGGGTAAATAATCTGCCCTGTATATCGTAAAAATGATAAGGAGGGCGTTTATGTCATATTTTAATTATAGAGGAAAAAAGATATATTATGATAAGTTCGGAAAGGGAGAAGTTCTTGTATTTCTGCATGGAAATACGGCTTCGTCAAAGATGTTTGAACCTTTGATGCCCCTTTATGCTGATGACTTTACTGTAATACTGCTGGATTTTATGGGAAACGGCAAATCCGAAAGGGTGGAGCGTTTTCCTGATGAAATGTGGATAGACCAGGGAGACCAGGTAATTGAACTCTGCCTTGAGCTGGGGCTGGAAAAAGTAAATCTGTGCGGCACAAGCGGAGGCGCCTATGCGGCTGTAAATGCGGTGCTTAAAAGGCCGGAGCTTTTTAATAAAGTTATTGCCGACAGCTTTGAGGGAAACAGCCTGCACAAAGGTTTTGCGGAGTCCGTTTTAAAGGAAAGGGAATCAGCTAAAAAAGACGAGAAAGCAAGATGGTTTTATGAATGGTGCCAGGGAGACGACTGGGAGATGGTAGTTGATATGGATACAGAAGCCCTTGTCAACTATGAAAGGAAAAATATAAAACTTTTCCATTCTCCTGTTGAGACTATAAAAGTACCGACCCTAATTACTGCCGGCCGCGAAGATGCAATGATTTTTAATGATATGGAGACAGAATGCAGGAATTTCAGCAAAGCAAATCCGCTCATAAGCTACAAGATATATGATAAAGGAGGGCATCCGCTTATATTATCCAGAGCGGAAGATATGGCGCAGGATATCAAGAAGTTTATATTAGGATAAATATAAATTGAAAACAGAAACAGGAGATACTTGTATCTCCTGTTTTTTAGTATAAAGCTGTTAAATTTCGTCGTGTTCTTCCGGCTTTTTGCCGTAATCTTTGAACCTTTCCACCATACGCTCCATCTCGTCGGCGGGAAGAATAACGGGCTCGCCGATGGATTTTGTTCTGTAGTAAAGTTCGCAGCAGAATTCAATTTCTTCGGTTACGTTAAAGGCGTCGGCGAGGGATGAACCTCCCGCAAGCAGTCCGTGGTTGGCAAGGAGTACGGCCTTTCTGTCCTCCATGGCCTTAAAGGCGTTTTTGGCAAGGGCAACGGTGCCGTATGTGGCATACTCCGCACATCTTACATCTCCTCCTGCCAGGGCTGAAAGATAATGTACCGCAGGCAGTGGCTGCCTTAAGCAGGAAAGGGTAGCTGCAAATGTAGTATGGGTATGGATAATGGCGTTGAGGTCGGTCCTATACTTGTAGAATATTCGGTGCATATCCCTTTCGCTGGAGGGAAGGGCGTCACCGTCCACGATTTTTCCTGTTTCTATGTCTATCAATACTATCTGGTTAGGTTTTATGTCGAAATAGTCTATGCCGCTGGGGGTGATTGCCATAAGTCCGCTTTCCCTGTCGCAGATGCTCAGGTTTCCGCCGGTGCCTTTGGTAAGACGGTATTCAACGGCTTTTTTGCCGTATGCTATCAATTCTTCTCGTTTTTCCTGTAAAAGCATATATTTTCACCTGTCCTTTACATTTAATTGTGATATAATAATAGTAGCATTGCGTATAATTTTAATCAACCGATGCTGCCTATAATGTTTATTTATGGCGGAATTTATTTTTTGCAAAAAAATAACAGGCATAAGCCTGCGGACTATTGACACTATCATATTTTTGTGTTATTATAATTAAACCTGTCGGTATGACAAACCTATACCCACGATTTGAAATTATTATAGCACAAGCAATTATCTATTTCAACAGCTTTATTTAGTAAAAATAATGAAAATTGTGTTGACAAAAAAGTTTGAGTTGTTTTTTGACAAAGTTTTTTGATTAAAATTATCGACAGTTGTTAATTATATATAAAAAATAAGCGCATTGTACTTATTTTGGTTCTTTTGGGATAGAATTTCTTGAATTTTTGTGAACTTTTTACCTCTTGCTGATCAAAGGCTAAGGGGTTAAAGGTAAGCTTTGATTCGGGCAGTTCTTAATTTTTTATACGGCAAAGCTGAAAAATCCGAATGTCTTATTTATAGTCCTAAGCACTGCTTAAGGGAGTATAAATAAAACATTTGGAGCAGCAGGCTCACTTTATGTTGAAATGTGCGCTGCCGCAGGCAGCCCGCCGTAGATTTTGAAATTACTTGTCAACGTCTAATATTTTTAAGGGGTGGCTTTATGGAAAAAAACAGAATTCACTCGGTTCAGCTGGGCGAGATGAAAAGAAAAAGCTATTCAAGAATTAAAGAAGTTCTTGAAATGCCTAATCTTATCGAAGTCCAGAAAAATTCATACCAGTGGTTCCTTGATGAAGGTCTTCAGGAAGTTTTTGATGACATTTCACCAATTACCGATTTCAACGGAAATCTTGTTCTTGAGTTCACAAGCTTTGTACTTGAGTCAACACCTAAGTACTCTATTGAAGAGTGCAAGGAAAGAGACGCTACTTATGCGGCTCCCCTCAAGGTAAGAGCTAGACTTATCAACAAAGAAACTGAAGAAATCAAAGATCAGGAAATCTTTATGGGAGATTTCCCTCTTATGACAGATACCGGTACTTTCATTATAAACGGTGCTGAACGTGTTATCGTCAGCCAGCTTGTAAGATCACCCGGAATCTACTACGCTTCTGAGTTCGATAAACTCGGAAAGAAACTTTTATCATCAACGGTTATCCCCAACAGAGGTGCGTGGCTTGAATACGAAACTGACTCAAACGATGTTTTCAGTGTTCGTGTAGACCGTACAAGAAAAGTTCCCGTAACAGTTCTTATCAGAGCCCTCGGAATCAGCTCAGACGCTGAGATCATCGAACTTTTCGGTGAGGAGCCTAAGATCCTTGCAACAATTGAAAAGGACGTAAGCAAAAACTATGAGGAAGGTCTTATCGAGCTTTACAAAAAACTCAGACCGGGCGAACCTCCCACTGTAGAGAGCTCAGAAAGCCTTCTTAAAGGTATGTTCTTTGACCCCAAGAGATATGACCTTGCTAAAGTAGGACGTTACAAATTTAATAAAAAACTTGCTTTAAAGGCTCGTGTAAGCGGAGCTGTTCTTGCCGAAAACGTAGTTGACCCCGTAACAGGCGAAATCGTTGCTGAAGCTGAGACAGTTCTTACACCCGCTATCCTTGATGAAATCCAGGATACAGGTATTGCCAGCATCACTGTCAGAACTGACGAGGGAAGAAACATTAAGATTCTTTCCAACAGAGCAGTATCTATAGATCCTTTCATTGCTGAATACGGCATCACAGGCGAAGACCTTGGCATTAAGGAAAAGGTATACTATCCTGTAATGCGTGAAATCCTTGATTCATTTGAAAGCGTTGACGCTCTTAAAGCAGCAGTTAAGGAAAAATATCATGAACTTATCCCTATCCATATAACAGTTGAAGATATTATGGCTTCAATCAACTATGTTATGCATCTTGATATGGGATTTGGCAATGTTGACGATATCGACCACCTTGGAAACAGACGTATCCGTTCTGTAGGAGAACTTTTACAGAACCAGTTCCGTATCGGTCTTTCAAGAATGGAAAGAGTTGTACGTGAACGTATGACAATTCAGGATATGGAAAATGCCACACCTCAGGCTCTTATAAACGTAAGACCTTTTACAGCGGCGATCAAGGAGTTCTTCGGAAGTTCACAGCTGTCACAGTTCATGGACCAGAATAACCCTCTTGCAGAGCTTACACATAAACGTCGTCTTTCAGCCCTCGGACCCGGAGGTCTTTCAAGAGAAAGAGCCGGTTTCGAAGTTCGAGACGTTCACCATTCACATTACGGAAGAATGTGCCCTATCGAGACACCAGAAGGACCCAATATCGGTCTTATCAACTCACTTGCAACATTTGCCCGTATAAATGAATACGGATTTATCGAAGCTCCCTACAGAATAGTAGACCAGAGCGGAGAAATTCCCAGAGTTACAGACGAAGTTATCTATGTAACAGCTGACGAAGAGGAAAACTATAACGTAGCACAGGCTAATGAGCCCCTTGACGCAGAAGGCCACTTCCTTAACAAGAAAGTATCAGGCCGTCACCGTGAGGAAATCATCGAGGTAGACAGAAACGAAATCCAGCTTATGGACGTTTCTCCCAAGCAGATGGTTTCAGTTGCTACAGCCCTTATTCCATTCCTTGAAAACGACGACGCTAACCGTGCGCTGATGGGATCAAACATGCAGCGTCAGGCCGTTCCTCTTCTTACAACAGATTCACCTATCGTAGGAACAGGTATGGAATACAAATCAGCAAAAGACTCAGGTATCGCAGTAGTTGCTAAAAACAGCGGTGTTGTTGAAAAGCTTTCAGCCGATGAAATCGTTATTAAGACAGACAGCGGCCAGAAAGACGTTTACCACCTCATCAAGTTCCAGAGAAGCAACCAGGGAACATGCATGAACCAGAGACCTATCGTAAACAAAGGCGAAAGGATTGAGGCAGGCAGAATAATCGCTGACGGTGCTTCTACAAGCAACGGAGAACTTTCACTTGGTAAGAACCCTCTTATCGGATTCATGACTTGGGAAGGTTACAACTACGAGGACGCCGTTCTTTTAAGTGAAAGACTTGTTCAGGAAGACGTTTATACTTCCGTTCATATAGAAGAATTCGAGGCTGAGGCAAGAGATACAAAACTCGGACCCGAAGAAATTACAAGAGACATCCCCAATGTTGGTGAAGATGCTCTCAGAGACCTCGACGAAAGAGGAGTTATCCGAATCGGTGCAGAGGTACGTTCAAACGATATACTTGTAGGTAAGGTTACTCCTAAGGGAGAAACAGAACTCACAGCTGAGGAAAGACTTCTTAGAGCTATTTTCGGTGAAAAGGCAAGAGAAGTAAGAGATACATCACTCAGAGTTCCTCATGGTGAGACAGGTATCATCGTAGAC
>CABPCX010000066.1 GCA_902406135.1 uncultured Eubacteriales bacterium | reverse complement strand
TAAGGCTGGCCTGGGGATCGGCGTCCACCAGCAGCAACTTCTTCCCGGCCTGGACTAGCCCGATGCCCAAGTTCGCGCAGGTGGTCGTTTTGCCGACGCCGCCCTTCTGGTTGGCGACGGCAATGATTTGTGCGTTCATCGTATTTCACCTCGTTTCTGTTTGTCGTGTTTGGTTCTGGAAATAGAAAAAGCCGCCACTACTTTCTTGAAAAAAAGAGTGACGGCTTTTTCTGATCCCGGAACGTCGGTTCCCGGAAATGCAAAAAGCGCCCAGCAGGAACGCTGAACGCTTTCGCAATAAAATCATATTCATTTGTTCAGATTTGGTCAAACTCTGCCAAACCGATTTTGCATAAAATTTCAGAGGGGCAAAAAAGCAAAAATGACCTCATGGGAGGGTGCAGGGGCAAAAAAGTTGTCCTATAATTTAACCCATTAGCCCTCATTTTAGGGGTGGTTGTCCTTAATTTAACCCATAAAAAATGGTTCAAAACGGGTCAGACTATGCCAAAGCAGGGCAAACAATCTGAAAAGGAAAAACCCCGAAAACCGCATGGTTTCGGGGTTTTTGAGCTGTTTTGAATTGAAATCAGCGCTTGCTGAACTGAGGCGCGCGACGGGCGGCTTTGAGGCCGTACTTCTTTCTTTCTTTCATACGAGGGTCTCTTGTAAGGAAACCTGCTTTCTTAAGAACGGGTCTGTAATCAGCATCAGCTTCAAGTAAAGCTCTTGAAATACCGTGTCTGATAGCACCTGCCTGTCCTGTGAAGCCGCCGCCCTTAACGTTTACAAGTACGTCAAACTTAGCTACTGTATCTGTAGCTTCAAGGGGCTGACGAACGATTAACTTAAGAGTCTCAAGACCAAAGTACTCGTCAATATCTCTTTTGTTTATAGTGATTTTACCGCTGCCGGGTACAAGATATACTCTGGCTACGGAAGATTTTCTTCTGCCTGTTCCGTAATATCTGGCTGCTACCATTTTGCTTCCTCCTTATCTCAATACTTAATTTCTAATACTTCGGGTTTCTGAGCTGCGTGAGGATGCTCTGCTGAAGCGTAAACGAAAAGTTTTCTCATCATAGCTCTTCCGAGTGCATTTTTGGGAAGCATGCCTTTAACAGCATGAGTAAGCACTTCTTCAGGCTTTGTTTCAAGCATTCTTCTAAGAGGAGTTTCTTTAAGTCCTCCGATCCATCCTGAGTTGCGTCTGTAGATCTTCTGATCCATCTTTTTGCCTGTTACTTTGATTTTGTCAGCGTTGATAACGATTACGTAGTCACCTGTATCTATATGTGGGGTATAGATAGCTTTGTTTTTTCCGCGTAATACTTTAGCTATTTCTGATGCAAGACGTCCTAATGTTTTATCAGTTGCGTCTACAACATACCATTTCTTTTCGATATCGGCGGGTTTTGCCATGTATGTTGTTCTCATTGTTAAACCTCCCTTAAGTTTCCAAAACAGATATAAAATTTATAGACAAACTCGGGGCTAACGAGTTTATAAGTGGCATTGCAACAGCTTTAATTATATTATAAAGCCCATTTGCTGTCAATAGAGATTTTAAAAAATCAATACATAATTTTAACAAGCGTAAGACCTGACGGCCCCGCTGTTTTACCGGCTTTGCTCCTGTCGCAGGAATCTATTATTCCGGGTATATCCTGGGCGGCAATTTTGCCTGTTCCCACATAAATCAAAGTTCCGGCTATTATCCTCACCATATTGTAAAGGAATCCGTTTCCCGTAACTCTTATTACGATAAAATCCCCTTCTTCGCATACTTCAAGCGAATATATGGTCCTTACAGTAGTCTTTGAGCTGTTGCCCGCTGCACAGAAGGCTTTAAAGTCATGCTCGCCTACAAATGCTGCACAGGCTGCTCTCATTTTTTCTATATCAAGGGTTTCCCTGACATACTCACTGTAATTCCTGTAAACAGGATTTCTAAAGGGTTTGTTGTATATCCTGTATTCATAGGTTTTCTTTACGGCTTTGAATCTCGGATTGAAATCCTTATCCGTATCCTCAGCGGCAGTAACGACTATATCGTCAGGCAGAAATGCGTTAAGCGCCATGGGTATCCTTTCGGTGGGTATGGACGTATTTACATCTATTACCACCCTCTGTCCCAAGGCATGTACACCTGCATCCGTACGGCTGGCTCCTATGCTCTCTATGGGCTCCCTGAAAAGCACCGAGCATGCTCTGTCAAACTCTCCCTGTACGGTTACGGCATTTTTCTGCTTCTGCCATCCGCTGTAGGCTGTTCCGTCGTATGAAATTGTAAGAAGTACTCTTTTCATATCAAACAAATATCCTTATGGCTACAAGCACTGCAAAGTATATTACAAATACTACTGAAGCCACATAATCTATCGAAGTTATTTTCATTACATTCATTCTTGTTCTCTGGCCTCCGCCTGCATAGCAGCGGGCTTCCATGGCCATGGCCAGTTCATCGGCTCTTCTGAAAGCCGAAATAAACAAAGGGACAAGTATTGGTACCAAAGCCTTAGCCTTGTTTACCAGATTACCTGTATCAAAATCAGCGCCCCTGGCCTGCTGAGCTTTTATTATTTTATCAGTCTCATCCAGCAGTGTGGGTATAAATCTTAAGGCAATTGTCATCATCATTGCTATATCGTGCGCAGGCACTCCCACCTTTGACAGCGGTTTAAGCAGTGATTCTATACCGTCCGTAAGCTTTATTGGCGTTGTGGTAAGCGTCAGTATTGACGAACCTATTATGAGGAGTACAATCCTCAAACACATTTTTATGGCAAAATAAACGCCTTCAAGGGTTACTGTAAATCTCCATACAGTAAAGAGCGGAGTTTCGCCCTTTGTCACAAACAGGTTTATTATGGCCGTAAAAACGATTATAAATATCAGTGATTTAAGTCCCTTTACCATAAACTTAAAGGGTACCTTTGACATTTTTATTATGACTGCCAGCGAAGCGATAACAAAGGCATATCCTATAAAACTTTCTATGATGAAAAGAGAAAGTATATATAAAAGTGTTATCACTATTTTAACTCGAGCATCAATTTTATGAATCGGTGAGTCAGCAGGATAATACTGACCTATGGTTATATCTCTTATCATCACTTCACCTGCTTCAAAAACTTATATAATACATCCGTAGCATCGGAAACAGTATATATATCAGTGGGCACATCGTATCCCTTCTGATATAATTCAGAAAATACATAGCTTATCTGAGGCGCCGCAAGCCCTATGGATTCAAGCTTTTCCCTCTGTGAAAATACTTCCTTAGGTGTTCCAACAATGGCTGTTTTGCCCTTCGACAATACTATTATCCTGTCTACCAGTTTTGCCACGTCTTCCATACTATGGGATACAAGTATTACCGTTATTTTTCTCATATCGTGCATTTTTTTAACGGCATCAAGTATCTCGTCTCTGCCCTTAGGGTCCAGTCCTGCCGTAGGCTCGTCCAATATGAGAACCTCTGGCTCCATGGCCAAAACTCCGGCAATGGCTGCCCTTCTTTTCTGGCCGCCCGAAAGCTCAAAGGGTGATTTATCATAAATATCTTCCCCAAGGCCTACTGTTTCAAAGGCTGAGCGGACTCTTTTATCTATTTCTTCCTGGCTTAATCCCAGATTTCCGGGACCGTAAGCCACATCCTTATAAACGGTCATCTCAAAAAGCTGATGCTCGGGATACTGGAAAACAAGGCCTACTCTCTGTCTTATGGATTTCAGCTTGCTCTTATCGGCATATATGTTTTCACCGTTAAGCAGCACTTCTCCGCTGGTGGGCACAAGAAGTGCATTCAAATGCTGTATGAGAGTTGATTTTCCTGAGCCCGTATGGCCTATAAGACCTATGAACTCCCCGTCTTGAATTTCAAGATTTATATCATCAAGGGCCTTTTTCTCAAAGGCAGTTCCCTGTCCGTATATTTGTGTTAAATGGTTGATTTTAATCGACATATCGCACCTACCATTTCATCCACAGTAAGTATATCCTGTGGTATATCTATACCCATTTTTCTTAAGTTATAGGCTGTTTCCGTTACCTGGGGAACGTCAAGACCATAGTATTTCATCTTATCCACCTGAGAAAATATCTCCCTGGGAGTTCCCTGCATAACCATTTTTCCATCGTCTATAACATAAACCTTATCAGCCGAAACGGCTTCGTCCATATAGTGGGTAATAAGTATTATTGTTATACCGTTTTCCTTATTAAGTTTATGGATAGTCTCCATTACATCCTGACGTCCCTGGGGGTCAAGCATAGCTGTAGGCTCGTCCAAAACGATACACTGGGGTTTCATTGCCAGTATGCCCGCAATGGCTATCCTCTGTTTCTGGCCGCCTGAAAGCTTTGAAGGTGTATCCTTCTGAAAGCCGTCCATTCCAACCATTTTAAGGGACTCATCTACTCTTTTCCTTATCTCGGAAGGCTCAATGCCAAGGTTTTCAGGACCAAAGGCAACATCTTCTTCGACTATGGTAGCAACAAGCTGATTATCGGGATTCTGGAATACCATTCCCGTATTCTGTCTTATCTTCCATACCAGTTCGTCATTTTTTGTATCCATTCCGTCTACAAAAATCGTACCTTCCGAAGGTGTCACAAGGGCATTGAGATGTTTCGCAAATGTGGATTTTCCCGAGCCGTTATGGCCAAGCACAGCCACAAAGCTGCCCTTTTCAATATCTATATTTATATTATCGAGAGCCATAAGCTTTCTTTCGGTATTCTGGCCTTGTACTTCCACTACCTTTGTATACTCGTAGCTCACATTTTTTGCTTCAACCATTTTCATAATATCACCGTCTTTTAATTTAATCAGACTATATAATTTATAAGGTTTAACAAAATCATCTTCTTAAAATAACTTTGTTAAATCTCATAAAAGCTCAAATATGAAAAAATGGGGATTAAGCAGCACTTAATCCCCTTTGTTTCTTAAACAAGCTCGATAATTACTTCGGGAGCGCCGTCACCTTTACGGTTTCCGAGTTTGATTATACGAGTATATCCGCCCTTGCGGTCAGCATATTTAGGAGCGATCTCGTCAAACATCTTAGCGCACATATCAACCTTAACAGTGTTCTTTCTTACTTTCTTTCCGTCCTTGGGAACTTCTGTTACAGGGTAAAGAACGCTTAAAAGTTTTCTTCTCGCATTAAGTCTTGAAGGCTTATCTTTCTTGATTGTCTTCTTAACTTCTTCGTAAACAGTAACTTTCTTGCCGTCTACTACTTCTTTAACTCTCTTGCCGGAAGCGTCTTTCTTGGGAACCTTAGCCATTACTTCAACTTCCTCAAAATTGTCCTTTTCCTTAACTGCAAGTGTGATAAGCTTTTCAGCTATTCTTCTTACTTCTTTAGCTCTTGTTTCAGTTGTCTTAATCTTTCCGTAGTATAAAAGACTAGTTACCTGATTTCTTAAAAGAGCCTTTCTCTGGCTGCTTGTGCGTCCGAGTTTTCTGTTTCCTGAACCTGTCATTACAAATCCTCCTTGTAAACACCGTAAAACTTACCCCAGGGGACTTGCTCTTTGGGCTTACAGCCCCCTGCAGTCTTACGTCAATAATAATTAATCATCACTCGGTTTTAATGAAAGTCCAAGTTCTGCAATCTTGTTGAGAACTTCTTCAAGAGACTTCTTTCCGAGGTTTCTTACCTTCATCATTTCCTCTTCGGTCTTGCAAGCAAGATCCTCTACGGTATTGATTCCGGCACGTTTGAGACAGTTGTAGGAACGTACTGAAAGGTCGAGTTCTTCGATGCTCATTTCGAGCACTTTCTCTTTCTTTCCTTCCTCCTTCTCAACAAGTATCTCTGTGTTCTTAGCATTGTCTGAAAGGTCAATGAAAAGAGCAAGGTGCTCGTTAAGAAGTTTTGCGCCGTAGCTTACGGCGTCATCGGGTGCAATAGTTCCGTTTGTCCATACTTCAAGAGTCAGTTTATCATAATCTGTAATCTGACCTACTCGCGTATTCTCAACAAGGAAGTTTACCCTTGTGACAGGTGTAAAGATACTGTCAACAGGAAGCATTCCTATGGGCTGGTCTTCCTTCTTGTTTTTGTCAGCTCCGACATATCCTCTGCCGTTGCTGATTGTTATTTCCATATACAGCTTACTGTTAGGGCCGCCGCTTAATGTCGCGATATGGAGATCCGGATTAAGGATCTCTATATCACTGTCAGCTTTGATATCTTTAGCAGTTACTTCGCCTTCGCCTTCGACGTCTATGTAAGCCACCTTAGACTCATTGCCCTCACTTGTATTTTTAATCGCGAGACATTTTAAATTCAAAATGATTTCGGTAACGTCTTCCTTTACTCCAGGAATAACGCTGAATTCATGAAGAACACCGTCAATCTTTACATTACTTACGGCAGAACCGGGAAGTGATGAAAGAAGTATTCTTCTCAGCGAGTTACCGAGCGTTGTACCATATCCTCTTTCAAGGGGTTCAACCACAAAACGGCCATATGTTCCGTCCTGTGCCATTTCAGCTATTTCTATACGAGGTTTCTCAAATTCAAACACTCATTTAAACCTCCCTTGCAGATATAAAAAGCAGTAACCAACAAAATCATTACTTTGAATAGAGCTCGACAATAAGAGTTTCCTCAACGGGGATGTCGATCATAGCTCTTGTGGGCTTGCATACAACAGTTCCCTTAAGGTTCTCATGGTCTGCGCTTAACCATTCGGGTACTACCCTTGTGGCTGTTACATCAAGTATATCTTTGTATCTCTGCATATCGGCATATTTGTCTTTAACTGAAATAACGTCGCCGACCTTTACCTGATATGAAGGAATATCTACAGGTTTGCCATTTACAAATACATGTTTGTGGCGAACGATCTGTCTAGCTTCCTTTCTTGTTCTTCCGTAGCCAAGTCTGAACATTACGTTGTCAAGTCTAAGCTCAAGAAGGATAAGGAGGTTTTCACCGGGGATACCCTCTCTCATCTTTTCAGCTCTAGCGAAATATCCTCTGAACTGTTTTTCAAGAACGCCGTAGATGAATTTAGCTTTCTGTTTTTCTCTTAACTGAAGGCCGTACTCACTCATCTTCTTGCCGGCTTTTGTATTTTTCTTCTTTGATTTCTTTTCAATTCCTAAATAGATAGGATCAAGGTTGAGTGATCTACATCTCTTAAGAACTGGAACTCTATCTCTAGCCATTTAACTAAGCACCTCCTAATTATACTCTTCTGCGTTTGGGTGGTCTGCATCCGTTGTGGGGTACAGGTGTAACGTCTTTGATCATTGTTACATCAAGACCTGCTGCCTGAAGCGCACGGATAGCTGCTTCACGTCCTGAACCGGGTCCCTTAACGAAAACTTCTACAGTCTTTAAACCGTAATCAGAAGCTGCCTTAGCTGCTGTTTCAGCTGCCATCTGAGCTGCGTAGGGAGTTGACTTTCTTGAACCTCTGAATCCTAATTCACCAGCACTTGCCCATGAAAGTGTGTTTCCTACTGTATCTGTAATAGTTACTATTGTATTGTTAAATGTTGACTGGATATGCGCCTGACCGCGTTCAACGTGTTTTCTGTCGCGGCGTCTGCGTGTAGTCGATTTTTTAACAGCTTTCTTTGCCATTAGTCTTTTGCCTCCCTCTTAATTATTTCTTCTTGTTAGCAACAGTCTTTCTAGGACCTTTTCTTGTACGAGCGTTTGTCTTAGTTTTCTGACCTCTAACAGGAAGGCCTTTTCTGTGGCGGATTCCTCTGTAGCATCCGATTTCCATAAGACGTTTGATGTTGAGAGCGATCTCACGTCTAAGGTCACCTTCTACAGTCTGTGATCTATCTATTACGTCACGGATTCTTGCAACTTCTTCATCCGTTAAATCTCTGCATCTTACGTCAGGATTAACTCCTGCCTCAGCTAAGATTCTTACAGCGCTTGCGTGTCCGATGCCATATACATAAGTAAGGCCGACCTCAACGCGTTTTTCTCTTGGTAAGTCTACACCAGCAATACGTGCCATGTAAAATTTGCACCTCCTAAAGTGTTATAAACAACGATTGTTTCCAATTAAATTCTTATTTTACTAACCCGTAAATCACATCATTTTATTATACCAAAGATTTCCGGATTTTTCAAAGATTTTTTTAATGTTTCCATTAAAATTTTTATATTTTTTTCTGTCGGTACAGACCGGAGGCCTGTCAGCCGCCCGACAGCTGAAAACCAAATCGGTCTGAAGGGTTCATGCCCCTTCACAACCCATATAATTAAAGATATCAGCCCTGTCTCTGTTTATGTTTGGGATTTTCACAAATGACCATAACATGACCTTTTCTTTTGATTACTTTGCACTTTTC
>CABPCX010000065.1 GCA_902406135.1 uncultured Eubacteriales bacterium | reverse complement strand
AGTACCCTCTTTATCCTGGCCAAATAATGCGGATAAATCGGATTCTCCGTCTGTAAGTGTATTGACCGCAAGCACTGTTTCCTGTACGCTTCCGTCCGATTTTTCAGACGTAACATAATAAAATCCCGCTTCTGACGTATCATTATATTCCGATGCCGGGAATGGAGGCGCAACAACCCTCGTATCTCCCGAAGGATTTTCGACCGTAACCTTATTTGCGTCGGCCGAAACATCTATACTCAGAGTTTCTCCGCATCTGGTTATATCCTGTGTGCCTATTCTTCCTGGCACAAACCAGTCGGAAAGATTATATATCATTATGGGAAATTCTTTGAGCAGAGGCAGGTCTGAGTTATGTATATCAAAAGTAAATACACATACCTTCTGTCCTCCGTTATCCCCTCTCATTATAAGAGGAACACCGTCGGCAGCACATTCGGTTACTGCCCATGAAGGTCTTTCGACATTCTTGGCTTCGGAAATAATGAACTGAAGATTTTCTCCTCCGCTTAAATCCGATGTACCTTCGGAATAACAGTTAAGCTCTTTAGTCTCTCCTGTCGGTATATAAGAATTACCTTCCGGAGGATTTATTATAAACAGTCCTCCGTCCGACGGCATAACATCAGGCATAACTCCGTCAAAAACATAGAGGTCATAGCCCGTAAGGTCCGCCGTTTTCATGGTATCGGAGGTCATCTTATATATTTCGGTGCCTTCAACAAGTCCAAAGGCATTTTCCAAGAAGGTATTGCCGTCACTTACTAAAAGCACCTTTGCCGCGCCTGTTTCATTGACCGCTATATAGTATGTATCGTCAGACGGAAGAATATCTTCGGGCGTCATAACGACACTTATTTCTCCGCTTGTGCTGTATATGTCTTTAAACACAAGGCTTCTTTCGCTTCCGGCAGGTATAGTTACATCACTTACCGCAGCGGCCATATTGCCAAGATAAACAGTAACGGTCTTTTCTTCCTCTGTTTCTCCATAGTTTCTTACATTAACAAGTACACTTCCTTCAGAAGCAGAAGCCAGTGTTATAGCACAGTTGGCAGTTTGTTTTCCGGCATAGAACACATTGGCGTCAATATTTTTAAAACTGTTTTCGTTGTCAGTAAAAATATATATTCCGCCTTCTGTCTTTGCGGCTTCGGAAGCAATTATGCCTTCTAATGTATCAGTGTCTATTCCTCCGCCTGTAGGCTTTATGGATTTAACTGCTGATACAGCCTTAGCTTTATCGGTATCAGGCCCATAAACGACATAAGGAGACTCATCAGCTGCAATTACTGTGATCTTGCTTAAGGCAGAAGCCGAATCAATAAGCTTTTCTGCCCTTTCTTTCGAGTAGTCAAGCCTTGTCTGTCCCATATCTTCCGCATTCATACTCGCCGAAGCGTCTATTACGATAACATAATTGTACGCAGTACCAAATGCTGAAATATAAGGCCTTGCAACCGCAAGGCCCAGTGCTGTTACCGCAATAAGCTGGAGTATCAGGGGCAGACTTTTCTTAAGTTTCTGCCATGGCTTTGACTGAACACTGGTATCCACAGCCCGTTCCCAAAGATATGTACTTGGAATGATAACATCCTTCTGTTTGCGTTTAAGCATATGAAGTATTATTATCATTGGCACGCCTATTAAGGCGATTAGTCCTATTGCATTGAAAAAGCCCATAGTACGCTCCTTAGTTTATTTTTCCAGTCCGGAGAAATACTCCGCAACTATTTCCTTCATTCCATAGGGTATATTTCCATTCTGACTTTCTTTAAGAGCCTGTTCCATATAGTCGCTTACAACCGATTCATAGGGTACGCTTAAACCGTTAACGCCTCCCGATTTTGTTTCAGAATATGTGACCTCGCCGTCTTCAGTCTGTTCTGAATTAAGCTGCTCTTCACTGCCCTGAAGTCCTTCAGCGTCTCTTGTATATACTTTCTCAGGCTCTACATGTCCAAAGCCTCTTCCGTCTCCTTCGTTGCCTGAGCCCTGGCCTTCACCCTGGCCCTGACCTTGGCCTTCGCCCTGGCCTTCACCTTCACCCTGGCCCTGGCCTTCACCTTGTCCCTGACCCTGGCCTTCGCCTTCATTTCCGCTCTGTCCATTCTGGCTCTCACCGTTTTGGCTTTCGCCGCTCTGGCTGGTGGAAGTTTTTCCGCTGTTATCAGACTGTTTTCCTGTTCCGTCACTTGCTTTTGCCAGTGTGGATGCCGTTCTGTTTACAGCCGATGATGTATTGCTGCTTTTGCTTAATGCTGATTTTGCCGCCTCGGAAAGCTTATCGGCTGTCTCTTTGGCGTCACCGTTTTTTGCCGCTTCTTCGGCTTTTTCTATCATCTCTTTAAGTTCTTCATCGCTGAGTTTATTTTTAAGTTCCTCAAGCTGTTTTGCAAGTTCCTGGAGTTCTTCATCCGTAAGATTTTGAATTTCGGATGAGAGTTTTTCCATGGCCTTTGAAAGGGCTTCGGAACTGTTCATATCCATTGCCGATGATATATCACTGCCGGCACCAAAATCTGAAAGTGCGTTTTTGATATTGTTTTTATCTTCAATGGCTTTATTTTCAAGTTTTTTAAGCTCTTTCTGTGCGTTATTTATAAGCTTCTGAGCTTCTTTAGCGTCCTTTGCCTTTTTGAGGTCTTTATTAAGGTCCTTCAAAATCTTGCTGTACTCTTCTTTAAACATCTCCGACAGCTTTTCGTCTTTTTCTACTGTCTTTTTAACTTCTTCCGTTTCTTTAAGAGCCTGCTGGGTTGTATAAGTAAACTCATAAACTCCCGCATCAGGCGCAAAACCGGTAAGACATGATGCTGCCAGAAGAACAGCTGTTATAATGGCAAGCTTTTTAGGATAAGTTATTTTATAATTCTCTGCAAGCTTGGAAGTTTTAGCCGTATTAACGGCATCTTTTACAACAAGCTCCTCCATAGGAGACCTTTCGTGGCCGTCGGAAAGTATTCCGTAGGCTGTTATAAGTCTTTCATTGCATCCAAGCCTGTCACCTTCTTCAGCCGCATCATAGTCAGTTACTTTATACTTTACAAGCGCAAGGAATAATCCTACTAATATAGATATAACAGCTATGGCTATGCACATAAGAGTTTTATACGGCACATACACCACCTTTGATGATGCCAAAACGCCTAATATTACTAATGCTCCAATTGAAGCCGACTGGAATAAACGCAGTATAAGGTTATTTATCGTTATTTTTTTCTTTAAAGGTCTTAGAAGTCTTTTAAGTTCCTTCATAACTATCACCCTTTTTTAGAAATTTTTCTTATTCTAAGTGATGCTAAAACCAGGAAAAGAATTATTATAGCTATAAGCGCTACAGCATTTATTATCCACATTGGTACGCTTAAAGTTATCGGTGTATATGTTGTACCATAATAGTTGGCATAATCAAGTATATTATAAATCAAACCGTGTCCTGTCTGTTCACATATTATGCTTATAAGTCCTATAACAGGATTTACCGCAAGCATAACTATCCTTGGAAATGCAGGAAGAGCTTTTTGAAAATAGCTTCCGTATACAGTACAGGTAAGCATATAGAAAATCATAGTTGCTCCACAAAGCACTCCCGTCCATATATAGGTAATTACCATAGATGTTACCGTTTTCTTAAACACTGTAGAGAAAAACATAGCAATGGCACCAAATGCCCCGCAGACAAGTATCATATATCCCGTAACGGCAAGCACATATAATATGCTTGTTCCTCCAAAGTACATTATCATCGCAAATATAGGCATTGTCGCAAATATCATTAAAACGATAATGGATAATCCGGAAAGGAATTTTCCAAGTATTATTGAAAATGGAGATACCTTTGTTATGAGAAGCAGGTCAAGGGTCTGCCTCTCTCTTTCTCCACTTATGCTTCCCGCTGTAAGTGAAGGTGTTATCAAAAGCACCAGCGCAAGTTCCAATATCGTAAGTCCTATATAAACAGTTGTCATTTCTGAAGGATTGAAGCTGGCTGCGTAGGAGTTATACATTATCTGCCATATTGCAACGGCAGCCACTAACGATACCAGAAAAATATATCCTGATATGGCATAGAATACTTTCCAGTTTCTTAAAGATGTTTTTGTTTCTCTTCTAAATACGGGATTAAGCATTCTCCTCACCTCCGGTTACAGTCATAAATATTTCTTCAAGATTTCCTTCATTTTCAGAGAATGAATAAATGGGGATGCCATTCATAATCACATTTCTGAGTATTGAAGTAAGGTCATCGTTCTTGCCTTCAAATACAAATTCAATGTTATCGGCGTTTTCGGTTATATCTTTAACCGATGCCTGTTCTTTAAGTATTTTGATAAGCTGTTCAACCGCAGAAGAAGTTTTTATTCTTACTACTCGTTTTTTCTGCAGTCTGTTCATAATGTCATTGACAGTTCCCTGTGTAACAAGTTTTCCCTGGTCAATTATTCCTACCTCTGAGCACATTTCAGCAAGTTCGGGAAGAATATGAGAACTTATTATTATGGTCTTTCCCATTTCTCTGAGCCGCTTGAGTATTTCCTTCATCTCTACTCGTGCTCTGGGGTCAAGTCCTGACGCAGGCTCATCGAGTATAAGTAAATCAGGGTCATGTATAAGGCTTCTTGCAAGACACAGCCTCTGCTTCATTCCCCTTGAAAGTCCGTCAACATAGGAATCCTTTTTATTTGACAGGTCTACTATTTCAAGAAGGTTATCTATTAATTCAGGTCTGTCCGCATAGGGTATATAATACATTCCCGCATAAAAGTCCATATACTCCGTAACTTTAAGGTCATCATATACTCCAAAGAAGTCCGGCATATATCCTATTTTTTCTCTTATGCTCTTTGGATTTTTCAAAATATCTTCTCCGTTTACAAAAATACTTCCGGAGTCGGCCTTTAAAAGTCCGGCCATTATCTTCATTGTTGTTGTTTTTCCTGCTCCGTTTGGACCTACAAAACCGAATATCGAATTCTCGGTTATATTCATTGAAAGGGAATCCAGAGCCGTAAATTTTCCGTATTTCTTATTTAGTTCATATATTTCCGGCATATCAATTTCCCCCTTTTATACTGAGTTTTGGAAGTGCAAGACTTGTATCGCTGTAAATATCTGCTCTTAAGGATAATTTTCCGTCGGCTGATATATATTTCTTAAGGTCCGCAGATGATATGTTTGTCCAGGTATCACTGCTGTAGTCATAAATCTGTGGCTCGTTTACAAAGGCATCATAGTTTTCCCAGCTTATATCAATTGTATCGATGTTCTTTGCTCCGGGAAGACTGTATTCACATACAACCTCACTGGCTGACATTGTATAGATTTCATAATAGTATATATCAATGCCGCTTCTCTGGTCCTGGCCGTCAAGCATTACCCTGTCCGCATAAATATATCCATAAGGAATATCAAAGTTCTCTGCCTTTGAAAGGTCCACATTAAATGATTTGGTATAGAGATTTTCCCAGTTTTCATTTACAGTTTTTCCGTTTATAGTCTTTTCGCCTTCAATTATAGGTTTCTCACTGAAAGCAGCAACATTAACTTTAAATCCTGTTTCGCCTAATGAGCTGTTTCCGTTATTTAATGAATTGAAAAGATTAAATCTCTGTTCTATCTTGTATGCTTCGGTTGTAGATATTCCGGTTCTGAATACATAGCTGTCATTGTAACTGCCTTCTTCAATGCCATAGAAAAGCTGTCTGAGCATTCCGTAGCTGTCCTGGCTCCATTTCTGAGCTTCTTCATCGGAAAGCGGAATTGTAACTTCTTTGCTTTCTCCGGATGCTAAATAGCCTACCCTATAGCTCTGGCCTGCAAAAGTTACTATTGTATCAACGAGGTCAAAATCAAAGTTATTCTTTACTGTGCCTGTGATGCTGCTTCCTTTAACAGTGAAATCAGCTTCTATGGAGTTTGGATCGTATTTATTCGTACTGCTTGTTACTACTGAGTTATCCTGCCAGGAATTCTGATTGTAGTATGTAATCGAAGTATAATCATCGCTTTCTTTTACCGTATATTCAAGCAGATTCTTTTGATTAGCATTTGAATATGAATATCCGTTGTATCTTATTCCTGTATCTAATATTTCTATATCATCATTAACACAGAATGAAACCGTTCCTTTTTCAGGTGTTCTTATGCCAATGGAAATATCAGTATCCGCCTGACCAAGGTCAAGGTCTGTAACTGACATAAAGCTTATAAGAGAATCTTTCTGATAGCTTGAGGCACTTATTCCGAAAATAATTCCTGAGAAAACTACGGCTACTACAGGAATTACAATCCAGCCCTTTTCTCTCTTATCTTTCTTTTTAAGTACAAAATAGCATACGGGTCCAACTATAATGATATATAAACCTAATATAGCCAGAAGTATCATAAGCCTGTCTTTTTCAACGGAAGGAAGTCTGTTTACCGAATTTAAAGTTTCGGGATAATACTCAACATTTCTTTCTACACTAAATTTCTGAGGAAGAGTATCTCTATAGAAACTTGAAAGATATTCAGCTCCTGTATCCATTGACGCTATGGGGTCTGCTCCAAGGTCGAATGTATGAACAAGTATTTTTCCGCTTCCTAAATCTATGCTTTTTGTAACTTCTTTTCCGCTTTGAATATCTACTCCATGGGAGTTTGGAATATCCAAAACTGCTGTATCAGCTGTTCCGCCAAAGCAGAGTGTTGTATCATAGCCATTGAGGCTGTAATCAAATAATTTATCAAATCCCTTTAATGTCTTTTCCGCATTTAAGCCTGTTCCTATAACAAGAAGTCCGCCGTTTGAAACCCATGAACCGATGGCTTCTATCTGTTTATCGGATAATGCCTGGGAATTAAAGTCGTCTATAATTATTGCTGAAAAAGAATTAAGAAGTTCACCGTTTTCAGGGAATGTCTTTCCATCAAGGAATGATACGTAATTTGTCTGATATCCGCTTCTGTTATATATATCGTCACCGATTTTAAGATTATTGAGATAATCAAGACTGCTTGACTTTGTATCAGTAACTACGGCTGTCATAACCTGTTCAGGAAGAAGCGCTGTAACCTTGGCATTTGTTGATGCAACAGTATTTCCTGACTGGTCAATAACTCTTACATTAAAGTAAGTTAATTCTGTTTCAGGATATACAGTAAAGTTGTATTCGCCTACTCCGCCGGCAACTATATCAGCGTCTTTTTCGTATGTAACATAATTGCCTGATAATGTATTCCTGTATACTTTAACCTGGACGGTGCCTTTAAAGTCTTCACCATTATTATATACCGTAACATTAACAGGAGTATGGCGGTAGCACATATATGCTTCGTTATATCCTGCCGTTACATTAAGCTCAATTGTTTCGCTTTTCGTCTCCGCATCCGAGTCAAATATGACTGCTTCTTCGCTGCCGTTTTCACTTCCCGCCGAAATATCATAATATGGCGCAGACACAGCCGCATAAGGCGCAGCAAAAATAGGTACGACTATGCTTAAGACCATTGCCAGTATTATCATTACAGCAACTATGGCCATAAGCCTGTTTTTGCCTTTCCTTTTAGTATTTTTCTCCATATAAGCACCTCCATTATATATAAACAGCGTAATCCCGCTTTTATAACTTCTGACATAATTATACATAGCTGTCATTATTAAAAGCCATTAAAAATCTCTTAATATTATCTGAAAAATTAATCCTATTATTTTGACTTTTTTATTAAAGCCGGAATAACAAATACAGCATTATTAATAAAGCTATGCCTGACAGGCTTTACGTCCCTTTTTTCATACAAAACCGACATATATACAGCAAAAAACGGTATGCTGATTAATAATCCGGCATACCGTTTTTAAATAATTTCCGTATTAGAAAGTTCAAAAAGTTCTTGCTTTATTCTGCTGTTATTTACTGTTCTTTTTTCTAATGTTATTTTCAGGTTTTTTAATACCAAGTTCAGTCAAAAATCCTGACATTTTAGCCTTTTTTGTACCTATAGATGAAAAGGTAGACATATAAAGTCTGTCTTTAGCTCTGGTTACCGCAACATAAAACAATCGTCTTTCTTCTTCCATTTCAAAATCAGCCTTTGGATTTCCATGGGGTATGACCGTATCTACAATGGAAGGTATAAACACTGTTCCAAATTCCAGACCCTTTGAGGAATGCATGGTAGTCAATGTCACCGCATCATCTCCACGCTTTGGTACGGGTATGCTTGAGGTTGTCATTTTGTACTCTTCTATGAGACCTCTCAGCTCCCTCAGGTCATTTGTCTCTGCCGCAATATCCATTATCTCGCAGGCAATCTGTTTAAGAAATACCGAGCTGCATTTTTTATAGGCCGCATAACTGT
>CABPCX010000064.1 GCA_902406135.1 uncultured Eubacteriales bacterium | reverse complement strand
TTTTATATATTTTTTTCAGTAATAACCTCTTTTGTCATGTTTTTATAAAATTCTATGGCCTCAGAAAACTCACTGCCCGAAACAGCCTTCAATCCTTCGTCACTTAGGGCATATACGCCTTTAGCTATTTTTTTGAACCAGCCGTAATAATTTCTGCTCAAAATATATCCTGCGTTTTCCAGTCCCGTAAGCTTTGCAACCTCGGAGGGCGATGCTTTTTCAAGCTGCCAAAGAAGGCACAGTACAAAAATGCTCTTTTCACGATAGGCCGTTAATATTTTAGATTTGTTTATACCGCCGGTATTGGACCTCATATTTCTTGACTGCAGTTCCTTTACAAGGGAGGCTTTCTTTCTGGAGTTTTTGGAAACGTCTGAAGGCTCAGGTGACGCCACAACGTCTACGGACCTTAAGGGGCTGTCCATGGCCACGGTGATTATGCCTATATTGAGCTTTTTCATAAGCTTAAGCATACTTCTCCATTGGGAGCCTTTTGCACCTCTTTTAGGTCTGGGTATGACTATATATACCAAATCGGTCATAGACTGCCTTTCAAGGGCCTGATATATCAGCTTTAGACAAAAGCTGGTTTTGAGCTCGGCTATGACCGTTTCTCCGTTTTTGTTCGCAACCAGGTCGCAGGAATTTACTTCGGCCTGGACATCATACCCAAGGGAAACAAAATAATCACAGACCGGTTTAAATAAATCAGATTCTTTAAAGTCCATATTATTTACCCATAAATGCTTCTATTTCCTCGGTGGTCTTCATAAATCCTTCTGAAAGAAGTTCACATCCGTCATCTGTAACAAGGGCATCATCTTCTATTCTTATGCCTATGCCGTATTCTTCAATATAAAGGCCGGGCTCAACGGTAAGCACCATACCGGGCTCAAGTCTTCTGTCACCGTATCTTCCGATGTCATGGGTTTCGGCTCCAAGATAGTGGCTTACACCATGGAAATAATATTTTGATACGTCATCAAATGTATTTACAAGTCCTATGGCCTTTAATTCCTCAAAATAGTGTTCCTTTAAAACTTCATTCAGTCTTGAGAATTTTACTCCGGGCTTGATGGTATCGATTACCTTTTTCTGTCCTGCAAGGACAATATCATAAATCTGTTTCTGGAGAGGTGTAAATTTTCCGTTTACGGGGAAAGTCCTTGTAATGTCTCCGTTGTACCAGTCAAACTGGGCTCCGCAGTCAACAAGCACTAAATCACCGTCACAGGCCTTGGAATTGTTTTCGCAGTAGTGGAGTATTGTGCCACGCTGTCCTGAAGCAACTATTGTTTCAAAGGCCTTGTCCGTAACTCCGTTTTTGGTAAGTACAAAATCAAAATATGCTTCAAGCTCGTATTCGTACATATCGGGTTTTGCGTTTTTCATCATTGCCTCAAGACCGTCGGTAGTTATTTTTACAGCCTTTCTCATAAGGTCAATCTCATAGGGCTCTTTGATAAGTCTCAGGTCGGCAAAAAACGGATATGCGTCTATTACATCAACAGCCGGATATTTTTTCCTAAACTCAAAGGCAAATTTGAGGGCTTCAGTCTCGGCAGCATACCAGTCTCTGTTTTCAAGGTCAATATATATATGCTTTATGTTGTTTTTGAATATTGTATCGGAAATATCATCATAAAATTTATCTACATATGATATGTCGTCGATTCCTGAAACGGATGAAGCCTCATCGGCTGTGATGTTTGCTCCCACCCATTTAGCAAGATAGCCGTTGTCCCTTTCAATATAGAGTGTAGCTGTCTGCTGGGTTTCTGTTTTTACAAACATTATTATTTCGTTTTGTTTATCGATGCCTGTTACATAGTAGAAATTTCTGTCGGGTGAAAATGGATATGTTTCATCGCCCCTTTTATAGGGTGCGTGGCCCGCAAAAAGAACAAGTACTGAATTATCAAGCATTCTTTTTAAAACCTTATTTCTGTTTTTTGTTACAAATTCTGTTTTCATTTATTGTCACTCCCTGAATTTAAGTTATAGAATTTATGTAACCTTTTAGTATAATTTTTTTATTGATTATATCACAAAAGCTGATATAATCAAACAGCATGGAGGTCTGATATATGGACAGAGTTTCTTTATATAAATGCGAAGATTACGACTACGAAAAAGTAAAAGAATGTATCAAAAAAATATTTGAAGATAACGGCGGGATTGAGAAGTTCGTTTCCCCCGGCGAAAAAGTTGCCATAAAGCCTAATCTGGTTATGAAAAAATCTCCATCCTGCGCTTATTAGAGCCGTTTGCGAGCTGGTGGCTGAGGCCGGAGGAAAGGCGCTGATAGTTGAAAGCCCCGGCGGACCATTTAATGAGATGATGCTTAAAACTATTTATAAGGGCTGCGGTATGGACGAGGCTGCCATACAGTCAGGCGCCGAGCTCAATTTTGACACATCGGTGGAAGAAGTTTCGTTTCCCGAGGGAAAACTGCTTAAAAGAATAACCGTTGTCAGCGAGATTATGAATGCTGACAAGGTCATAAACGTATGCAAACTCAAAACCCACGGAATGGTAAAAATGACCTGCGGCGTTAAAAATATGTTTGGAGCAATTCCGGGAACCATGAAGGCCGAATATCATCTTAACAGGTCTCACATAACGGACTTTGCCAATGCCCTGATAGATATATGCCTGCTTACAAAACCGGTAATAACCATAACGGATGCCGTTGAATGTATGGAAGGAAACGGACCCACAGGCGGAAGTCCAAGACAGGTGGGACTTATTGCGGCTTCAAAAAGTCCCTTTGCCCTTGATATTGCCATGGCTTATATTTTGAACATTTCCGTAAAGGATATACCTGTATGCGAAGAAAGCATAAAAAGGGGACTGTGTCCCGAAAACATAGACGGCATAGATTTTATAGGTGAAAATATTTCGGATTTTGTGGTAAAGGACTTTGTGGTGCCTAAAACCAAGCCTATCAACATTACGGAAAAAATGCCAAAGCCCCTCTACCGTCTGGTAAACGATATGCTCCAGCCGTATCCAGACTTTGACAAATCCAAATGTATCGGCTGCGGAAGATGTGCGGCAAACTGTCCTCCGAAGGCTCTTTCAATGAAGGACGGAAGGCCGTCATTTAATAAGGGTAAATGTATAAGATGTTTCTGCTGTCAGGAGCTGTGTCCGGCGGTGGCTGTGGACATAAAACGTCCGATAATGTACAGGATATTCTCTTCTCTGTGATTAAAATAAAGAAAAAATAATAAATTAACAAAATTTTATTGACTTAATTTATTTTCAGTGATAATCTAAGGTTAAGACAAAAGAAAAAGTCATATAACGATAATAATCATGGAGGGAAAAATAATGAAATTTACATCAACACCTAAGGCACCCGCTGCAATCGGACCTTACTCACAGGCAGTATCAGTAAACGGACTTTTATTCACATCAGGACAGGTTGCATTTGACCCTGCAACAGGAGAAATCGTTGGAACAACAATCGAAGAGCAGGCTGACCAGGTTTGCAAGAACCTTGGCGCTATCCTTGCTGAAAACGGACTTAACTTTGAAAACGTTGTAAAGACAACATGCTTCCTTGCTGATATGGCAGATTTCGCTGCATTCAACGAAGTATACGGAAAATACTTCACAGGTAAACCTGCACGTTCTTGTGTAGCTGTTAAGACACTTCCCAGAAACGTACTTTGCGAAGTTGAACTTATTGCTGAAATGTAATAGATAAAAAGAAAGCCCGCGGGGCTTTCTTTTTTTATACCCTATTAAAAATAAAAGACCATCGTTTTTACGATGGTCTTTAAATTTTATTTGTCTGCTTTTTTATTAAGGTTTTTAAAGTTTCTTATGTGCATATAAACTGTGTTTTTGGATATGCCCAGAAGAGACGATACCTTTACAACGGCATCTTTCATATTGAATATACCGTCGGCATAGAGGGAGAATATAATCTCTCTGTTTCTGTTTACAGCCTGTATTGACCTGTCGGCAAAAACTCTTTCTCTGGCTGCGGTAAGTTTTTCAGCTATGAGCTCATCAACATTTTCTGCAAGAGTCTCGTTGATAACATTTTCTTTCTGAGACGGGTCAGGATTGATGGCGTCAAGGAAAGCGTAAATAGGTGAATCCATATAAAGATTTATACAGAGCATACCTATAACTTTGCCATGTTTTCCCTTTATAGCATTGGTACAGGATTTTAAAGGTTTTCCTGATACACTCTTGTTATAGTATGTAATATATCTGAAATCCGGATTTTTCTTAATGTCATAAAGCATTTTAAGTCCAAAGTCAGTTATGGGAGAACCTTCTTTTCTTCCGGAGTGATTATGAACGATTTTTATTACTGAATGATCAAAACTTGCGAAACTGTGTACGACAAGCTCATAGCAGCTTCCCAGATATGCCCCCAGACCTTCTGCCAGGTCACAGTATTCTTCAAGTATAAGCTTATCAAATTCTGTTAGTGTTACAGGTAAATGTTCCATAATATATCCCCTTTATAATAGATATCAAAACCCTTGCGCCAATATATAATATATTTTGGCAAAACATATTAAAAAATTGTTCATCTTAGTATTTCTTATAGCAATATTATATAATAAGTTATTGAAAATGTCTAGAGAATATACTCTTTGTCTGTCAAGATTATGAAAAAAATTTGAATATTCCAATGTTTTTGACCAATATTTTTGTGTTGATAGGTTTTTTTGTCTAATGTATAATTATTCTGAAACAGACCATGCAGTCTGTCGGGCTCATATATTATAGGAGTCCTTATTTAATGTTAGGAGTCTGATGCTTATGAACTCCAGAGATAAGGTCCTTAAATCAGTTTTCAGCCTGATGATATCTAAGGGTGACGATGAACTGTCAGTCAATGATATTCTTAAGGAACTTAATATGACTAAAGGTGGATTTTATCATTACTTTAAGAGCCGTGACCAGCTTATGACAGAGATAATGAACGGTTTTATGCTGGATATGCTCATTAATCCGTTAAAAACTGCGGTGGAAAATGACGACGGAAGTCTTGAAGTAAAGGATACGCTTAAAGTGTATTTCTGCCTTCTTCCTGAAAATTATACGGGAAACGATAATGAAATATATAATATGCAGAATTATTTTTTCCTGCTTTTCGAAATGCTTGGAAAATACCCTCAGCTGAGAAACCGGTACAAGGAATACTACACAGCCCATTTCAATGCCGTACGTCAAACCGTATTGAGGGGTATTGCGGATAAGCAGCTTATAAAATGTGCTGACGCATACGGGTGCGCCGAAATGATGATGTCAGCAAGAAACGGTATACTGGCGCTTAATATAATATACAGAAACACAGACCTTCAAAGCAGGCTGGAAAGCTCCTTTGAAACAATCTGGAAAGAAATTACTTGCAGGGGTGAAATTGATGAGTGATTTGATGAGAATTGGTATCGATATAGGTTCAACAACGGTAAAGGTTGTTGTAATAAATGAAAATAATGAGATACTTTTCAGCAGATACGAAAGACATTATTCAGAAATACTTGAAACCGTTAAGAAACTGGCATCCGAAGCCTATGCCGAGGTTGGCGAATGCAGAGTATCAGCCATGATAACAGGAAGCGGCGGCGTTGCCCTTTCTGAAGCCGTAGGAATACCCTTCATACAGGAGGTAGTTGCAACAGCAAATGCCATTGAATGTGTAATACCTCAGACAGACGTAGCCATCGAGCTTGGCGGAGAAGACGCAAAGATTATATACTTTGAAGGCGGAAATGCCGAGGAAAGAATGAACGGTATATGTGCCGGAGGTACAGGCTCTTTTATTGACCAGATGGCGAGCCTTCTTCAGACAGATGCCGGCGGCCTTAACGAGCTGGCTAAAAACCATAAAATTATATATCCCATCGCTTCAAGATGCGGAGTTTTCGCAAAGACTGATATCCAGCCCCTTATAAATGAGGGTGCGGCAAAGGAAGATTTGGCAGCGTCCATATTCCAGGCCGTAGTTAATCAGACCATAAGCGGCCTTGCCTGCGGTAAGCCCATAAGGGGACACGTAGCATTTTTAGGAGGTCCTCTCCATTTCCTTTCGGAGCTTAGGGAAAGATTTATAAAGACGCTTAAGCTTACGGACGAGACAGCCATACTTCCCGAAAATTCACACCTTTTCGCAGCCTTTGGCTCAGCTATTTCAGCCAATGAAAAGGATGCAAAGCTCTTTTCCGAGATGATAGACAATATCGGAAAGAATAATGTACTGGCTGTGGAGATAGCAAGACTTTCTCCTCTTTTCAACAATGAAGAAGAATATAAAAAGTTTAGAGAAAGACACGACAAAGCATCCGTGCCTAAGAGAAACCTTTCGGAGTATAAGGGAAATGCATTCTTAGGAATAGATGCGGGCTCAACTACAACAAAAATCGCACTGGTGGCAGAGGACGGAGCGCTCCTTTACTCATACTATGCCAGCAACGAAGGAAGTCCTCTTAAGGTCGTTATAAAATCCCTTAATGAACTTTATGACATAATGCCTGAAGGCGTTGAAATAAAATATTCCTGCGTTACAGGATACGGTGAAGGTCTCATAAAGGAAGCTCTTATGGTAGACCTTGGATACATAGAAACCGTAGCCCATTATAAAGCGGCTGCATTCTTCAAGCCCGACGTTGATTTCATACTTGATATCGGCGGACAGGATATGAAATGTATAAGAATAAAAGACGGAGTTATTGAAAGCGTACTTCTTAATGAGGCATGTTCTTCAGGCTGCGGCTCTTTCATAGAGACTTTTGCAAAATCCCTTAATTTCAGTGTTCAGGACTTTGCTAAGGAAGCTCTTTTTGCGGAAAACCCCATTGACCTTGGTTCAAGATGTACAGTATTTATGAACTCAAGAGTTAAGCAGGCGCAGAAGGAAGGCGCAAAGGTCAGTGACATATCAGCGGGTCTCGCATATAGTGTTATTAAAAACGCTCTGCTTAAGGTTATTAAGATTTCCGACCCTAAGGCCCTTGGAAAGAGCATAGTAGTACAGGGCGGAACATTCTATAATGACGCTGTACTTAAGAGCTTTGAGCTTATTTCCGAAAGAGAAGCCGTAAGACCTGACATTGCCGGAATAATGGGAGCTTTCGGTGCCGGACTTATTGCAAGAAATAAATATTCAGACAGTAAAAAGACAACTCTCATAAGCAGAGAAGCAATGAATAATCTTGAAATAAAGACAAACCTTGTAAGATGCGGAGGATGTACAAATAACTGTCTTCTTACAATAAATAACTTCTCTGGCGGAAGAAAATTCATAACAGGAAACAGATGTGAGAAGGGACTTGGAAAGGAAAAGGCTTCAGCCAATGTACCCAATCTTTTTGAATATAAGATGCACAGACTTTTTGACTACGAGCCCTTAAGCGAGAAAGAGGCAAAGAGAGGCGTCATCGGTATTCCCAGAGTACTTAATATGTACGAGGACTATCCTTTCTGGTTTACATTCTTTACAGACCTTGGATTCTCTGTAAAACTTTCTCCCGTATCTTCAAAGAAGGTATACGAGGAAGGTATGGAATCCATTCCAAGCGAGTCCGTGTGCTATCCTGCAAAGCTTGCCCATGGACATATAATGAATCTCATAAATGACGGCGTTAAGAGAATATTCTATCCCGGCATACCCTATGAGAGAAAAGATATAATGGCCGCTGACAATAACTATAACTGTCCTATTGTTGCTTCATATACGGAAAATATAAAGAATAACGTCGAAGAACTTAAGACTGAAAATATAGAGTTTATCAATCCATTCCTTTCTCTTGCGGACAGAGATGTCGTAAAGAAAAGAATGTCAGAAGAACTTGCAAAATACGGAGTTACAAAGAATGAAGTCAGCGCAGCTGTGGATAAGGGCTGGGAAGAATGGACTGCATTCAGAAACGATATGCATAAAAAAGGCGAGGAAACCCTTAAGTATATAGAAGACCACAATATGACAGGAATCGTCCTTGCGGGAAGACCTTACCATACTGACCCCGAAGTAAACCACGGTATACCTGAGCTTATAACAAGCTTTAATATGGCTGTACTGACAGAGGACTCCGTGGCACACTTAGGCCATGTTGAAAGACCTCTTGTTGTAAGGGACCAGTGGGCTTATCATTCAAGACTTTATGAGGCGGCAGCCTTTGTAAAGACAAGGGAAGACCTGGAGCTTATACAGCTTAACTCCTTTGGATGCGGTCTTGACGCCGTAACTACAGACGAAGTAAGAGACATACTCAATGCGGCAGGAAAGATATATACAACTCTTAAAATCGACGAGGTAAGTACTCTCGGTGCGGCAAGAATAAGGGTACGTTCTCTTATTGCGGCCATCGAGGACAGAAAAGAGAAACATATTGTTCCTAAGCCCGGAGATGCTTCGTTAAAGAGAGTTATATTT
>CABPCX010000063.1 GCA_902406135.1 uncultured Eubacteriales bacterium | reverse complement strand
CCTAAAAGTATCTCCGTTCCGACCGCCAGTATTTCAGCATTCATTCTAAAGCCTCCCATCAGTTTCTGAGAATCGAAATATTTTTAACTATGTAATCCACTCCTGATATTACGGTGAATAATGTAGCCAGGAATATCAGTATTGTCGCGATAATGCCCTGAACACCAAGAAGAAGCAGTATTATCATTATCATCTGTGTTACAGTCTTTATCTTGCCCCACCAGCTGGCTGCTATTACAAGGCCGCCTCCCGCCGCAATAAGACGGAATCCGGTTATTATAAACTCTCTGCTTATGATTATAATAACTATCCATGCTGGAAGCATTCCCATCTCTATCATACATATAAGCGCGGAAGAAACCAGAAGCTTATCGGCAAGAGGGTCCATAAATTTTCCAAAATTAGTTACAAGATTATATTTTCTTGCTATATGTCCGTCGAGATAATCCGTAAACGATGCCACACAGAATATAAGTGTACCGATATATCTGTTTAAGGGGTCCGCAATGAGCCCCGTCATAAGGACAACGATAAACACCGGTATAAGAATAACTCTGAACATAGTAAGTTTATTAGGTAAATTCATAGACATCAGTAAACAGCCTCCCCTATAAGGTCATAATCTCCGGCCTCGTCTATTCTGACATCGGCCCAGTCTCCGGACATAATATCGTAGTCCGCCTTAAAAAATACCATTCCGTCAATATCGGGAGCGTCTCTGTAGCTTCTTGCGCAGTATACTCCTTCTTCGGGCATCTTTCCGTCAACAATGACTTTTATGGTCTCTCCGACGAATTTCTCGCACTTTTCAGCCGATATTCTCTTTTGGAGCTCCATAATATAGTCTTTTCTTTCTTCCTTGACTTCTTCGTCTATCTGCCCGTCCATATTAGCCGCGGGTGTTCCTTCCTCCGGTGAGAAAGTAAATGCTCCGAGCCTGTCGAACTTCATTTCAGCCACAAAATCCGCCAGCTCCTTAAATTCTTCTTCGCTCTCTCCCGGGAATCCCGTTATTATTGTTGTTCTTAAACATATATCGGGCATGGCCTTTCTCAAGGCTGCCACCCTTTCGGCTATAAGGGATGAAGATGTTCTTCTTCCCATTCTTTTAAGTACCGTATCACTGCCGTGCTGTATGGGCATATCTATATATTTGCATATCTTGTCCTGCCCTGCCATGGTCTCTATGGTCTCGTCAGTCAGTGTTTCGGGATAGCAGTAAAGCAGTCTTATCCACTCAATTCCTTCCACTTCACACAGTCTGTTGAGAAGCTCGTGAAGCATGGGCTTTCCGTAAATATCCCTTCCGTATATGGAAGTGTCCTGGGCAACCACAAGAAGTTCCTTAACTCCCTGCTCTGCCAGCTTCTTTGTCTCGTCCACAAGGCTCTCAATGGTCCTTGAGCGGTGTCTTCCCCTCATCTTGGGGATAACACAGTATGTGCAGTGGTTGTCACAGCCTTCCGATATTTTAAGATACGCATAATGTCCCGCTGTGGACAGTATCCTTTTAGGTGCATTTTCCTCGTCCATGGGAGCATTTATGTCCTTCATTATCTTTATCTGCTTGTCTCCCTCAAGTATCTTCTCAGCAGCTTCAACTATGCTTTCGTAGGCCGTTGTTCCCACTACCGCATCTACCTCGGGCATTTCCGCAAATATCTCGCTCTCATATCTCTGAGCAAGACATCCTGCGGCAATTATGCCTTTGCATCTGCCGTTTTCCTTATATGACGCCGATTCAAGTATTGTTTCTATGCTCTCCTCAAGGGCATCTTTGATAAAGCAGCATGTGTTTACCACAATTATGTCTGCCTCTGCTTCATCCGATACTATCTCAAAGCCCCTTTCCCTGAGAAGTCCAAGCATTACTTCGCTGTCGACCCTGTTTTTATCACACCCCAGGGAAATAAACGCAATATTTGCCTTCAATAAAATTACCTCCAGTGATTTTTAAATGGCGGAAAATATTCCTCTGACCGATATATTAACACCGGTTCTTCTCCCGCTCAATATAAATCTCATTAAAACCATATTTTTCAGTTTTTAAATTCCTTATTCTCTCCCCTGCTCAAGCTGGGCGGGAGTAACAAGAACCTTTCTCGGCTTGCTTCCGTCCTCGGGGCCTACTATGCCCGCAGCTTCCAGCTCGTCCATAAGCCTTGCGGCTCTGTTGTATCCTATTCTGAACTGTCTCTGGAGCATGGATACGGACGCCTTTTCCTTCTGCGCCACAAGCATTGCCGCACTGTCGAAAAATTCGTCTCTTTCCTCTGACGTTCCGCCGGTCTTTACGGATGAGGATATTTCTTCCATAACATTTTCGTTATATTCGGAACCTCCGCTCTGCTTTTTAAGGAAATCAACTATATTTTCAACTTCTTTATCCGTAACGAATGCCCCCTGTATTCTTACGGGCTTTGCCATTCCTACGGGATAGAAAAGCATATCTCCCTTTCCGAGAAGTTTTTCCGCTCCGTTCATATCAAGTATTGTCCTTGAGTCAATGCCCGATGATACGGCGAATGCCAGTCTTGAAGGGATATTTGCCTTAATAACTCCTGTGATGACGTCAACTGACGGTCTCTGGGTAGCTATGATAAGATGTATTCCGGCCGCCCTTGCCATCTGCGCCAGTCTGCATATACTGTCCTCGACTTCCTTGGGCGCCGCCATCATAAGGTCAGCAAGCTCGTCGATTATTATTACTATCTGGGGCATAAAGTCTATTTCGCCCTTATCCGCCTTCATGGCGTTGTAGCCCTTAATATCCCTTACGGAACATTCGGCAAAGGAATTATATCTGGCAAGCATTTCCCTTACCGCCCAGTTGAGGGCTCCCGCCGCCTTTTTAGGGTCCGTAACGACGGGTATCATAAGATGGGGTATTCCGTTATATACGCTTAACTCAACAACCTTGGGGTCAACGAGTATAAGTTTTACCTCATCGGGTTTTGCCTTATAAATTATACTTGTAATAAGAGTATTTATACATACGCTCTTTCCCGAGCCCGTAGCTCCCGCAATGAGCAGATGGGGCATTTTTGCTATATCCGTAACAACGGCGTTTCCCGCTATGTCCTGTCCCAGAGCAAAGGCCAGTTTTGAAGGGAAGTTTTTAAACTGTTCCGATTCAAGCACCGTCCTGAGATATACCGACTGGGGCTCCTTATTGGGTACTTCTATTCCGACTGCAGCCTTTCCGGGTATGGGTGCCTCTATTCTTATGCCGCTGGCCGCCAGATTAAGCGCTATGTCATCGGCAAGATTTACTATCTTGCTTACCTTTACGCCGTGGCTTGGCGAAACTTCATATCTCGTGACCGTGGGGCCTTTGTTTATCTGCATTACCCTGGCATCTACTCCAAAGCTTTTTAATGTATCTTCAAGTTTTTTCGCTGTAGCCAGCATATATGCCTTTGAAGAATCCTCTCCTGAAACGGGTGCCTTTGCCAGCAGTGATATGGGCGGAAATTCGTAATCAGTCCTTACGGATTTAACTTCCCTTGTATCCACCGCTCCGCTAAGTCCCATAACGGTCTTCATCTCATCGTCAGTATATATCTGTCCGCCGATTATGCCGCTTTTATCCTCTGCTTCAGTTTCTTTTTCAGCGTTTTCGGCATTGTCGTTTTTCATATTTTCGGGAGTTTCAGCCTTTATGTCAGGCATATATCCTTCCTTTGAAGCGCCTTCAGTGATTATATGCTCGTCCGAAACAGCTTCTATTTCAAGGCCTTCTCTTTCTATTTCCTCATCGGAAACTTCCTCCAGCTCCGCTTTATGGGGAACACCGAAGTTTATCTCGATTTCTCCTTCCGGCTCTTCGTCATCGTCATAGTCTCCGTTGCTTATGACGCACTGTATTCCTCTTTCCTTATTAAACTCCACAACTGATTCGGCGTCGCTGTTGGTTATGTCCATTTCAGGCACAGCCGTGCCGTTATGTCTGGCAATATTTCTGACCATATAGTCCGAGGGCATAACTCCTCCGGGGAAGGCTTCGGGTACGTTTTCGCTGTCAATAAGCTCGATGGATTCGCCCTCGTCGGCAAAACCGCCCGTCTCCTTTGCGTCAAAATCGGTCTTATCCATAAGGATATTGAATACCTCTTTACGCTTTCTGACCCTCTCGGCCCTTTCTTCCCTGCGCATTTCCTTTTCCTCGGTCTTTATCTGGCGCAGGTTCTGCTTTTCCTTTATTCTTTCGGCCTTTACCTTTACCCTTTCATCATGTCTTTTTCCCGTATCGCCCACATATTTTGCGGCGCTTCCCACACCGTCAAAGAATGATGCTCCCGTGCCCATTACAACGGAAACTATTATAAGTACGGAAAGGATTATATAAGTACCGAGTTTATCAAACAGTTTTATAAGCACTCCGCCTATGGCTCCTCCCACAAGGCCTCCGTTGGCAGCCGAGCCGTCGGCAAACAGTTTTGCGGCGGTTACTGTTCCCTGGCCCGTAGTCGTTATGGCCTGGGCAAAGGACGCTATGGATACGATAAATAGCAGTCCCGCTCCCACCTTCATTCCTATTCCGCGTCTTTCCTCGCTGAATAACATCCATAAACTGAATGACGCCGCAATAAATGGAAGGAAATATCCGCCAAGGCCGAAAAGCCCCTTTAAAAATCCTGATATTGTTTCTCCCGCAATACCCATTTTATCGGTAAAAAGGCTTACCAGCGCCACTATGCATAAAGCAAGGGCAATAAGGCATACAGCCTCGTCCTTTGCTGCTGCTGATTTTTTAGCCTTTGAATTTCTCGAAGATTTTGAAGAACGGGATTTTGATGACTTCGTGCTTTTTGAAGTCCTGCTTCCCGATGATTTTGAAGTTTTTCTTGCTCCTGTGGCCTTTGTCCCTCTGCTCTTTGAAGAGGAGGTTTTTCTGGCCGTAGAAGAAGTACTTTTTTTCTGTGCCATTGTATCACCTCATAAAAATCCGTCAGGATTACATAATTAACCTATTTTATCATTATAACACAGCCTGATGGAAAAATCATTTAAAATATTGCGTTTATATGATAGACTTAAAAATATTGGAGGCGATAAAATGGACCAGACCAAAACACCATTGATAGATATGCTAAAACGCTTTAACGATATATCTCCCTCATATTTCTGCATACCTTCCCACCACAGGGGAAGCGGCACGGATTCAAAGCTCAAGGCTTTAATGGGAGAGAATGTTTTTAAATACGACCTTACTGAAACACCCTTAAGCGATGACCTTCACGAGGCGGAAGGACCCATAAAGGAAGCCCAGGAGCTGGCGGCGGAGGCCTTTGGAGCTGACCGTACTTTCTTTCTTGTAAACGGCACCACCTGCGGAAACGAAGCCATGATAGTCTCCGCCGTAAAAGAAGGAGAAAAAATACTTGTGGCCGAAAACTGCCATAAGTCCGTACTTATGGGACTTATAATAAGCGGTGCCGTACCCGTTTTTATACGTCCTTCCATAAGCAGGACATACCGCACCTTTGCCTCGGTAAGTCCCGAAAGCGTGGAAATGGCCTTTGTGCAGAATCCTGACGCAAAGGCTCTCATACTTACAAGTCCCACATACCACGGCATATGCTCAAATTTAGAGAGGATAGCCAAAATATGCCACAGAAACAACGCCCTTCTTTTGGTGGACGAAGCCCATGGCTCCCATTTTGCCTTTAACGGCCGTCTGCCCAAAAGCGCATTAAGCTGCGGAGCGGATATGTCGGCCCAGAGCATCCATAAAACCGGAGGCTCCATGACCCAGAGCTCCATGCTGCACGTAAAGGGCTCTGAAGAGCTTATTGCTTCCGCTTCGGCCGCATTGAAAATCGTACAGTCCACAAGTCCTTCCTATATACTTATGGCTTCTCTGGACGGGGCGAGACATTCCCTGGCCGTAAGGGGAAAAGAAATTACGGATTCAATGCTTGATACGGCTGATATGATAAGAGAAGACATAAATTCCATAGAAGGAGCCTTCTGTCTGGACGGAAAAGACGACAGGACCGTTTTTGACAGCGACAAAACAAGGTTAGTTTTCGGAGTCCATGGCCTTTCGGGCTTTGACCTTGCCGATATACTTTTTAAAGAAAGCTGTATATGCACGGAAATGTGTGACGGCCACAACGCGGTAGCAGTTACCGGTCCCGGAGACACAAGGGAAGATGCCCAAAGGCTTATAGATGCGGTAAAATCCGCGGCTTTAAAATACGGCGGAAAGGATACGGGATTTTCTTATAATGATTTTCCTGCGCTCCCGCCCATGGCCGTTACTCCAAGGAAAGCCTTTTTCTCCGATACCGAAAGAATACCCTTTGAAAAAAGCATAGGCAGGATATGCGCCGAAATGATAGCACCCTATCCGCCCGGCATACCGGTCATATATCCCGGCCAGATAATGACTCCCGAAGTCTATTCGTTTATTGCCGATGCCCTGAGGTCTAAAAGACATATTCACGGTTTCTCTGACGGATGCGGAAAAACAATAAAAGTAATAAAATAATTTCGTTGCATTTGCAACTTACAGATGTTTTGGGAAATGATATAATCAAATCAAAAACAAAAGGAGCGAATATTATGAACGGAAAGCTTAAAAATATAAATAAATCGGAAGTACTTAAACTTAAAGAACAGGTAAGCTACTGCGACGGCCAGATAGTAAGCAGAACTCTTGTACAGAATGAGGCCGTAAGTCTTACTCTTTTTGCATTCGAAAAGGACGAGGAGATAAGCACCCATGAATCCGGCGGCGATGCCCTTGTAACCGTACTTGAGGGCAAAGGCAGATTTACCGTTGACGGCAAGGTATATATGCTTGACGAGGGTGAAAGTATAGTAATGCCCGCAGGCATACCCCATGCGGTATACGGTGAAGAAAGATTCAAAATGCTTCTTACAGTAGTATTTTAAAAAAGGCGGCATCCACAGGATGCCGTCTCTTTTTAATGTTTTCTGTTTGGTTTTCTTTTAATTTTAAGCAGTTTCATAAAATCATCAAATAATGACGTATCTACCGGCTCAAACATTATCCATTTACCGTCGTGATATGTCTGGGCTTCGTTATAAATCTTCAAAAATTCATTTGAATAGCTTTCTCTGTCTTCTTCAAATTTTAAACGCTCATCCTTTCCCAGAATGACCATAAATCCAATGCAGTTTTCCCTTGCATACAGCGCGCACAGAGTTTTTCCGCCGCGGCGGTATTTATATTCGTAGGTCCAAGCTTTGCCGCCACTGTTCCACAATTGCTCCATATCATATTTTTCGTCAATCATCGCACATAATTTATTCCATATATCATATAAAGGCTCTCCGACTAAAGATATCATTTGTTCCGCATCAGGTATTCTATCGAGCATAGCTTCCTCCTTTATAAATCACACCGTTTATGTTATTAGAGCGAAAGCCCAAAGGACTTCCGCTCCTGAAAATACGATATTTCAACCCTTTATTCCACAGAAACGATATTATAAACTCCGTTCTGAGGATTTTCCGCATATTCTATGGTTATGCTGCTTCCCGTTGTCTTTCTGAGAATATCCGGATAGTCTGCCGCCTTAGCTCTGTAGAAAGCGTCCGATGAGTCCACCGTAATATAAATATAGGTGTTACCGTCCACAACTATATCCCTTACGCTGGTAACCGTACCGCTTATGCTAAGTTTCTGGGCATTTTCATTTATATTAATTCCGTTGTTCTCCATAAGATTTTCATATACGTTCACACATTCGTTTACCGTATCTCCTATGGCTACTATCTGATATTTCTGTATATTAACCATGGCATATTTCTTTACCAGACCTGCTCCATCCTTAAGGGCAATAAAGTATGTCGGCTCGCCGCCCACATTGAGCAGCAGAGGGAATGTGGCCGTGTAGCCAAGATGCTGTACCTGTCCTTCCGCCGATGACATTGCCGAAAATTCCTCAGCTCCCGCTATCTGATAATAGTTTGTTTCCTTAGTTCTCTGGTTCATAAGGACAAAGCCCACATTTGACTGGTCGCCGCTTACGGATGTTACACCGGTATATACCCATACGTCATCGTGAAGGGCTATATAGTTATATCCTGCCGTTGTCCTGAAACAGTTTTTCTGTGCAAAAAGGCTGTTAAGGTAGCCGTTTGATAAAGAACCGTAGTAATCATACTGCTCCATAAGAAGCTCCGCGTCATATACTCTGTCTATCCACTGGGGAATATCCTGCACATCATAATAGGTATGCTCTCCGGTTACGGCATTTAATACTACCGCACCCTTTATATCGGTACCTCCGAAAAGTCCGATGGTATGGTCCGCAACGGGGCATATCCAGTATGGTGTGCCGTCGTCGTCTATCTCAAAATATGTTCCTCTGAACATGGCTGTGGGATACCTGAAACGGATATATCTCATAAGGTCCCTGCCGAAATATTCCGACGGTGATATTTTTATGCCGTCCTCAAGTTTTACAAGC
>CABPCX010000062.1 GCA_902406135.1 uncultured Eubacteriales bacterium | reverse complement strand
TAAGAAATCTTAAAAATATGATGCTCAGATTCCAGGCCTTTGGAACCGTTACCCCTGCCAATCTTTCCAGATGGCATAATGTAAAACAGATATATGCCCATTTATTGCAGGTAAACGATATTTCTTCCGCCATAGAAGATATAAGCAGTAAAATAAATATTCTTACCGAACATCAGGAAGAAATCGAGCGCGCTAAAAGCGAAACCGTAGTTAATATAATTACTGTTTTCGGCCTTATTTCCATTATGGCCTCGGTGCTTTCAATAGTGCAGATACTTTCCGGAGGAAATATTATTATATGGATATCAACCATACTTACTGCCTTTATGATGGTGCTTGTAACTTTTATCGCGCTATGGAAACGTAAAAAATGGTAGTCTGGATATCCTTCTTTACCATATTAAAACGGATTATAAAATTTATATTTTAAAAATCCCTTGAGAGAAATATATCAATCTGATATAATTTATATGTTATGCCTTTACGTTCTAAAAAAGGTGAATTGATTAATAAAACGCAGTAAAAAGCCTGTTTTCATACGGGAAATATATTTACTTGTGGATAAATTTTTATTTCGGTGTAAATCAGTTCAGTATCGTCTGTTAAAAAATGACGGTATCTGAAGCACAGAAAATATTAAGGAGATGTAATCATATATGAAATTAGGTATCGTAGGTCTTCCCAATGTCGGAAAAAGTACCCTTTTTAACTCAATGACATCAGGAAAGGCTGAAGCCGCAAACTATCCCTTCTGTACAATAGACCCCAACGTCGGAATAGTTGCCGTTCCCGATGAAAGAGTGGATAATCTTGCAAAATTATATAACTCAGCAAAAATAACACCCGCTGTAATAGAGTTTGTTGATATAGCCGGACTTGTTAAGGGAGCAAGCAAGGGTGAAGGTCTTGGAAACAAGTTCCTTTCTCATATTCGTGAAGTTGACGCCATAGTTCATGTAGTACGCTGCTTTGAGGACGCTAATGTCGTTCATGTAGACGGTTCTGTTAATCCCGTAAGAGATATTGAGACTATCAATCTTGAGCTTATTTTCTCAGACCTTGAAATACTTGAAAGAAGAATAGCAAAAACAACAAAGATGGCTCAGGGCGACAAGAGTCTCAGAAAAGAGCTTGCTATCCTTGAAAAACTCAGAGAAGGTCTTGAAGACGGAAAGCCCGCACGTCTTATCGAGTTTGAGGACCCTGATGACAAAGCATTTGTTGAAAGCCTTACTCTCCTTACAGAAAAACCTGTACTTTACGCCGCAAACGTAACAGAGGATGACCTGGCTGACGACGGAGAAAACAACGAATATGTAAAACAGGTCAGAGAATATGCTCTTAATGAAGGTTCAGAAGTATTTGTTCTCTGTGCAAAAATCGAAGAAGAAATAGCAGAACTTGATGATGATGAGAAAAAAGAATTTCTTGCTGACTTAGGCGTAGCTTCAAGCGGTCTTGACAGACTTATTGCCGCAAGCTATAAGCTTCTTGGACTTATCAGTTATCTTACAGCAGGCCCTACAGAGTCAAGAGCATGGACCATTACAAAGGGTACAAAGGCTCCCGGTGCCGCAGGAAAGATACACAGTGACTTTGAAAGAGGATTTATCCGTGCCGAAGTTGTAAGCTATGATGACCTTATGCGTCTTGGTTCATATAATGCCGCAAAAGAACAGGGTCTTGTACGTTCAGAAGGCAAGGAATATGTTGTTAAAGACGGAGATGTTATTCTTTTCAGATTTAACGTATAAAATAAAACCGCTTCCTTACAGAAGCGGTTCTTTTTTATCTAATTTAAATTTTTATTTATAATATCATCGCACCATTTTATAAGATTCTTTTCTGCACATACCGAATTTGCTGTTACAACAAATTCCTGTCCCCTGCAACTTACGGTCAGTTCAGCCCCATTATCTACCAATTGAGGATGCCTATCATTCTGCCATGATATATCTATATCTTTATCTGCAAAAAAATCAGGCAGCTGCCAAAGACTTCTTTTATTCTGTCCCATTTTAGTAAGGACAAGCATATCATTATATTTGAAAACACCGTATTCATAAGGAATATATATACGATTATTCTTGTTGTAAAAAATTTTGCTATGAGGATGCCATGGATATTTTTCTATCATCTCATATTCATTTTTAATAACATCACCTATTTTCATATAGCCATATATTATATGCTGTATAGGTGCACCTTTTACATATGTAAGCTTTCTGTCATCATTATATTCAGTCTTTCTAAACATTCCATAAAACAGAAATATATCTCCCTTGCCGACATTACGATTATCCAAATGACTTGCAGGAATTCCGCACTGTCCAAAAGCCGGCTTCCACTCATTACTGTTTTTATGTACTTCGTTATATATGTCAGGATCAAGATGGCATAGACTATTCTTATCAAAATTAAATTTGGGAGCAATCTGAGAAATTATACTTTTGTATGAAACTCCATTATAATATATTCTGTCATATGCTGCATTTCCGTCTTTATCTGGAATTGGCAGCGACAGCAGTGTACCATCAGGCAGTATCGGGCTGGGATAGCCTCCGCATCCACTGTCCATTCCTTTTCTGCTCAAAATTATTTTCATTTTTATCACCTAATATTATATTTATACTTTTATACCTTAAGTATAAAACAAACCGCTTCCTTACGGAAGCGGTTCTTTTTTTAATTAGATAGTTGATACATCACACTGAGCATTTTCATGGAAAGTAATTTGAACAGTAGAAACGATATCAAAATTATAATATTCAACAGTATTTGATTCACCGTCAACAACACGGATATCATACTGTTTTCCTTTTTCTGCTCCACTGGCGGATACTATAACTTTCTGTCCGTCTGAAACCGCAGATGAAAGGAGATTATTTCCCCAGTTTTCCGTACCGCTTTCAGAGACATATAATTCCTTTATTTCGCCGCCTGTAGAATTTGCCACATAAAACTGACTGTCAGAAAGAGCATCTATTTCAGACTGTGATATCTGACTAAGGTCGCTGCTTGTACCTGTTGATGAGCTTTCAGATGCAGTGTCTGTATTTTCCTGAGACGCTGTATCCGTAGTGCTGCTTTCTTCGTCTGACCCGCCGCATCCTGTAAATGCAAAAGCCATAAAAGCTGCAATAAATACGGCCAATAATCTTTTCTTCATTCGAGTTTCTGCCTCCTCTCCTTTTTTGACTTGGTAATTATACTAAAGGCAGATTTAAAAGTCAATGAAGATACTGCCATTTTAACCTACATCTAAGTATTATGGTTTCCAATCATTCTTACAATAATACAAAAAGCTTCCCATTAAAATCAGGAAGCTTTTAAGTACGTTTTTTTATTTTTTCACAAGTTTTTTATTGTTTCTTGCAAGCTCATAATCAGGAAGAAGATTTTTCTTAAGCATAGCTTCAAGGGTCTTTATTACTTCAACCTCAGGCATACCTATTTCATCGGCAAGCATAGGCACCATAAGAGTTCCCTCATCTTCCACTTCAAATATAATCTTTCTATAGAGGTTTGACTTTTTATATCCTTCATATCCCATACGGGCAAATACTACGCCGCATATACCGTATATAGCACAGAATGCCATATAGGAATCACCTAATAAATAAGCGACAACAACGGCTACGACCATAAGGATAATTCCAAACACCATAGAAATCATACCAAGGTTAAGGCAGGTCTTTCTGCTGTACTGGCCCCTTCTCCAAACAAGCATAGCTCCAAGCGGCCATATAAAAGCCGTCACAATTACAATAAATACCCAGCTGCAGTAAAAAGGTATCCTCGCCTTATCATTTTCAATACTCATAAACAGTTACTCCTTTTCCCCATTGTTTTATGCCGCTGTTATACTCTGCGCCACTTGAGGGCAACTATATCCTGCCCCGTAACGTCACTGTATAACCTTTCCCCAAAGTCGCGGCTCTTTATGTCTTTTCTGTCGAGAACTATTATACCAAACTCTTCGGCTTTTTTAAAGGTTCCCGTATTTTTTATTTTATCATCTCCGGATGTGACGATGACGCCCTTTGAAAACCAGCCTCCCAGGCGTTTTTTCTGTATATAAAGCTCATTTATGTCCGGAGTTGATATTCCTCTTAATTTACACGAAATAAATACCGGTATGGAATTTTCCATTATTATAACGTCTATCTCGTTGCCTGCCGTCCTGATATTGTCATAGGCATCCCAGTCAATCATGGCTCCAAGCTTAACGTCCGAAAATTTTCCGCACCTTTTGGCATTTATAAAAACGAACATTTCCAGCCACAGGCCATAGGTAGTCATATATATCCTTGCCTCAGGATAGCTGAAAGAAAAATTGACCCTGTTGTTTGTAATACTCAAATTTTTTATAAATCCGTATTTTTCAAACATTTCAAGCATACGCCTGTCGGGTCTGTAATGCTTTCCGTCCTTATGCAGAAAAGATATGTTGGCAGAAAACTGAAGACCGTATTCCATAACGGAACTTACCGCCTGTAGATATCCGCAGGTATAGCTCCAGTTTCTCAGATTTCTGAATATGTACTGGCACATATCCAGTATGCTGTCATAGTTCTTTTCGTCGGGCTCCCTATGGGATTCTCCGACGAACTCAGCACCCTTGGCATTCATAAAGTCATCAAGGGTAAGCTGAGCCGTTTTCATCTCAAATGACGGATCATCGATGTCCATAAGTTTCCCCTGGGCTATGTCCGTATAGTACATTTTTATTTTTTTATCAATACCGGCCTTGTGGCCCGCTATCATCATCAGCTCACTGCCGCCGGTAAGCTCCATGGCACAGTCGCCGTATTTGTCTATTACCTGGCAGGTCTTTTCATAGATTTCCGTGACATTGTTTATGTCTACGGGTATCTTTTCAAGGACAATACTGCTGAAATGCTTTCTAAAACATTTTTTAAGCGCCGCAAAATATTTGCCGTCAGTTACGGCACTGTCATAAATATATACGACCCTCTCAGGCTTAAGCGTGAGCACGGCCAGTATATTTTTTATGGTATCTTTATCAAAGAATTCTATAAGTGTCATACGCTTCCTCAATTATTCCACAATCGTTTTTTCCTCAAAAACAGTTTCTTTGACTTCTTCCGTGTCTTTAGAATCTTTCTTTCCAAAGCCTGAACCAAAATTAAGCTTTGCAGCTATTCCGGGAGCCATATCAATAAGTTTGCTTACGGCATCCTGATTTTTGATATTTACAAGCTGTACGCTTCCGTTAGAAATAGCTAAAACGGCACTGGGTGTTATCTTAGCTCCAAGTGCTCCGCCGCCTGCTCCGTTTTCGGCTCCGCCTGCTCCTACTCCAACAGATACATCAACCAGGGGAACAAGTGTTACTTCTCCGATTTTTACTGCCTCTCCGACTACGGTTTTTGAAGATACAAAATCTTCTATCTTATTCATAAGAATCTCAAGATTATTTCCTGTATTATTTGCCATTTTTATCACCCTTTATCAGTAGTATTATTATTTTTCTAACCGGCTTAACGGCTATAAATCTTATTATATAAAACATCATAAACGCAGGAACAATATGTCCCTTTGCGCTGAATTCGCCTTCAATAACTTCTTCATCAAATGAAGTCTGGACTTCTATACGCTTATTAATCAGGCCTCCGATACTCCAGAGAGAGCCGACAAGCACTCCCGTATAAGCAGGGTCTGAGAGCCCGATTTTTCCCTTAAGGTAAAAGTCTCTGGGTTTTACGCCTCTGAAAAGTGATTTTAAAAGTCTGACCACAGCCGAAAACAGTTTTTTTCTTTCTTCGGAAGGCATATTTTTGAAATACTCAAGATTAAGTCTTTCCGGCTGTTTTCCCTCGTCCTTTCCCCTTTCACCGTTTTCTGCCCCTTTGTTTTCTTTGTCTTCTTTATCTTCTTCCTTTTCTTCGGGCATTTTAACATATTTAATTTTTACGTTTTCATTCTTTTTAGGCTCATCGGGAATTTTAAGCTCGGAGAGTTTTACCCTTTTTACGGTTACTTCTTTTTCCTCTGCTTCTTCCGCCTGCCACTCGGCTGTCACAATGCTTTTATCGGTTTCTTTTGGTGTTTCAAACCTTCTGCTGACAGTTTTTTGTGCTGTCTCGGTTTTTCCAAAAGAATTTTTTTCAGGAAGGGTTTTAGCTGATTTCTCTTTTTTTCCTTCATCTGCCGGGGCTGTCTTCACAGTTTTGACAGGTACAGTATTTTCTTTTGGCTTTCTTAAATCTCCGGATGCACCTTCTGAGCTGTCTTTTTTCTCAGATTCTTCATTATTTTCAGTTAAATCATCGCTTTCCCGGCTTTCTTCATCGTTTTCAAAAATTTTCAGCTTCTTGCCAAAAATCTTTATAACAGCTGACATACCGTTGTTATCATACCCAAGGTTTATCTTTAAAATTCCAAAGAGAGCTTTTATCTCAGCTTCTGCCTTTGCCTTATCGTAGGCTTCACCTTTTATTTCATAAAAAATCGGACAAAAAATGAGCACAAGAAAAAGTATGAATATAACGGCCGCTACCCAAAGCAGCACCTTTCCAACTGTTTTTAATATTTTCAACAGTAGTTTCATAAATTTCTCCTCTTTTTATCAGACAGATAAATTCCAGCGCCTGTTATTACTATTACCGCAAGCACTGCCGCGCAGTAAAGCGCAATCTTCAGAGCCATATCAGCAAAAAACGGCTCCACAAGTATATTTATGATAAGGTCCTCTGCGGGGTCCAGTATCCACAGGTCATTATTAAAAAACAGTTTATAAAACACCCATTAAAATCTATTGATGCCGCTATGGCTAAAATTCCTGCACCCGCCGCAATAATTACGGAAAACAGTGCAGCATATTTCAAAAATCTTCTTAAAGAGAATTTCTTTTTAAAAACGAGCAGTAATGTAAGTGCCGCAAAAACAACAGCCGCACCCTTTCTTATGGCAAATCCTCCGTCAAATAAAACCTTGCAGTCTGCCATATGGGTCTTTTCTCTTTCGGTAAAAAAGTCCCTTGTCTCACCGTTTACCTCAGTGACTATGTTTTCAAGGTTCTCCCTGTCACCATGCAGATAATCCATTAGCTCGTCCATAACATACATTATGTCGTCCATTTCCATATCAATGTTTTGGGTCACATTATATTTTTCGAATTCTTTTCTGAAATAATTCATATTTCCAAAAACAGCCTGAGAAACACAAGTCAAAAGAAGCATAACTACAAGTGCTGCCGCTGAAATAAAAGTAATGATTTTTTCAGTACGCATTTGTATCCTCCACCATAGTCCTAAAAACCTCAAAGGCTTCTCTCTTTCCGCCTGCTATGCCGTAAACCGTATATTTGTCTCTGTTTCGTTCCTTAAGCAGTTCCGTGGACTCCATTATTTCATAAAGAAATTTACCATTTTCCTTTTTGCACACGCAAAAAACACCCGATGCTGCCTTTCCGTCCTTAAGCAGACCTACAACTGCGGCAGTGTCGGCGATACTTTTTCCAACATAAAGTTCATCAGTAAATTTCATATAACCAGCTCCAAAAAATATATAAATTTAGTATACCAAATTTTAGCCTGTTTGAAAACAAGAGCACTGATTTTTAATATAAAATACAAAAATTTATGCTAATAATCTAAGCAATATCCAAATATTTAGGAGTATATTCAATTAAAATCTTTTTTACTTATATTTTTTACAATAGCCGTTGTAATAAAAAAAGAACGGTACTTACGTACCGTTCAAAATCCGCATAATATTATTTTGCTAAACCAAAATATAAAAGAACTATCAAGCCAAGTACTATTCTATACCAGCCAAATACTTTGAAATCGTGTTTTTTAATATATGCCATCAAAAATCTGATAACTATGACAGATACTATAAAGGCTATTTCCATTCCCTGAAAAGCAAAACCGAATTTAACAAGTTTTAAAAGGCTGGCACCAAACATAACCGGTATAGCCAGGAAGAATGTAAACTCGGCAGCTACTGTTCTTGAAACTCCAATAAGAAGCGCTCCGACTATTGTCGCTCCTGAACGGGATGTTCCGGGAAAAACAGCCGCTATAAGCTGAAATAAACCGATTATAAGGGCAGTCTGATATGTAATGTCACTAAGACGTTTTACTCTTGGTCTCATATGACGGTTTCTGTTTTCAATAAGAATAAACGCAATACCAAATACTATCAGAGCTATTCCGACTGTCGTAGAATTATAAAACAGCTCGTTAATCTTGTCATCAAACAGCAGTCCGACAACGGCCGCAGGTATGCAGGCTACGATTATTTTGAACCACATATTCATTATCCGCATATCGGTTTTTATGCGTCCTCTTTCCTTTTTAAATGGGAATATTTTATTCCAGAAAATAAGGACTACCGCCAGTATGGCTCCCAGCTGAATGACAACTTCAAAAACTTCCATAAATTCTTTGGATACATCTAAAGGAAGAAATTCATCCAGAAGTATG
>CABPCX010000061.1 GCA_902406135.1 uncultured Eubacteriales bacterium | reverse complement strand
AGGAGGTGTTATTATGCTTAAAGGAATTTTTGATACCCATGCACATATGGATGACCCGCGTTTCAGTGACCGTCTTGATGATATTATGAAAAGCCAGAAGGATGCAGGAGTTGTAGGAATAATCACCTCAGGCTCTGAAATACCTTCATCGCTCAGGTCCTGTGCCCTTGCGGATAAATATGATTTCATATATGCATCTGTAGGTGTCTACCCCAACGAAACCGCAAATGTTCCCGCGGACTATTTATCTTCTCTGAGAAAAATGTGCGAAAACAAAAAGGTTGTTGCCATCGGTGAGATAGGTATGGACTACGGATACGAATACCATCCGGACCCCCGCACTCAGGAAAAATATTTCAGAGAACAGCTGGAGCTGGCCTGTGAACTTGGTCTTCCCGTTGCCATCCACGACAGAGATGCCGATGAAGACGTTCTCCGCATCCTTAAAGACTACAATATAAAAGGCGAAATACATCGTGTTTTTTCACCTGTAAAATATGCCGAAAAATTTCTTGAATATGGTCTTTATATGGGTGTAGGCCCACAGGTAACTTACCCTGACAGTGAGAAGCTTGTGGAGCTTGTAAAGATTATGCCCCTTGACAGACTTCTTTTGGAAACGGATGCTCCGTTTTTAGCTCCTGCCCATATAGTCGGCCAGGACGCTTACCCGGATATGATATCTTTCGTAGCTGAAAAAATTTCTCAGATAAGAAAAGATGTTTCTCCCCAGGAAGTGGTAGATATTGCCCTTGCCAATACTAAAAAGCTTTATTCATTAAAGTAAAATAATCATTTGCAAACGTTATTATATATACAATAGAGAGAGGGTCCATAATGAAAGAAAAAATTGATAAGTTTTTTAAGATTTCCGAACGTGGCTCAAGTATTTCAACAGAAATAATCGGTGGAGCTACAACATTTGCCACAATGGCATACATCCTTGCGTATATGACTGCATCAATGTCAGCCGTACCCGGAATAAACGTAACAGGCGTACTTGTATGTACAGCTCTTGTTACAGCAATTGCCTGCCTTGCCATGGGATTATATTCAAATACTCCCATTTGTCTCGCCCCCGTACTTGTAATCCCCGGACTTATCGCCGGATGGATAGCTGACGGAACAGCAACATACGCTCAGGCATTCGGTCTTGTATTTGTATCAGGTGTAGTTTTCCTTTTAATATCATTATTTAACCTTAGAGAGCTTTTCGCAAGATGCCTTCCTAAAAACCTTAAAATAGGTATTGCCGGTGCCGTAGGATTTCTTATTGCCCGTATCGGTTTAAGCTCATGCGGATTATATACAGCTACTGAAGCCGGATATGTATTCGGAGATTTCACAGCTAAAAGCACTATACTCGGTGTAATTGGTATATGCCTCTGCTTCTTCTTTACATATGTAAAATTCAACATCAACGGCCGTATGTGCAAAGTTAAAGGCGGTCTCCTTCTCGGAATCATCATTACAACTATAATCGGTATACCTATGGGTGTTACTGTAATCCCCGAGACCATATTTACTACAAACGCTTTCGCATCAATAAAGGACGTTGCATTCCAGATTGATATACTCGGAACACTTAAGCTCAGCTACATTCCCATTCTCCTTATGCTCCTTATCAACGACTTCTTTGGAACAATGGGTTCAGGCCTTGCCCTTGCAGGAAGAGCTAACCTCCTTGATGAGGACGGAAACTTCCCCGCATTCGGAAAGGTTTTCCTTGTAGACTCAGCATCAACTATCCTTGGTTCAGTATTCGGTATTTCAACAGTAAGCTGCTTTGCCGAATCAGCAGCAGGTATAGAGTCAGGAAGCCGTACAGGTCTTTCAAGTGTTGCAACAGCGGTTCTTTTCTTCCTCTGCTGCTTCATAAGCCCTCTTTTCCTTATCATTCCCGGAGCTGCTACAGGAGCTGCCCTTGTTGTTGTAGGTATATCTCTTATAGAGACTATCCAGGGTCTTGACTTTGACCCCGTAGAGCTTCTTCCCGTAGCCTGCATGTGGCTTGTAACAATCTATATGTCAGACTATGTAGGCGGTATCGTAATCGGTATGCTCGTATTTGTATTCATCTCAATGCTCAGAGTTATTTTTGAGCGTGATACAAAACTTATACCTCCCCTTCCTGTATGGGTAATGACAGCTCTTATGTGCTTATATTTCATATTCTAAAAACAAAGCCTGCGTATACCGCAGGCTTTTATTTTTAATTACTTAAGAAAACGCAGAGTGTTTTTCACACTCTGCGTTTATTTGTATTCTTTATTTATCTCTTCTGAATATAGACTGTAATACGGACCTTTTAGGGGCTGAATCGCTCTGCATACCCGTCCAGTATTCTATGTACTTTCCGGTGCCCACAGCAACGCAGCTTATGGCTCCGTCAGCAATCATAACGTTTGTGCCGGTTCTTTCCTGTATGAGCTTATCAAGTCCGTAAAGCAGGCTTCCTCCGCCTGTCATAACTATGCCTCGGTCGATTATGTCCGCCGCAAGCTCAGGAGGCGTATGCTCAAGGACGTTATGTGTAGCCTCCGCTATTCCCTGAGCCGATTCTGAAAGCGCTAAAAGCATCTCGTTTGATGTAACGGTTATATTTTTGGGAAGACCCGTAATAAGGTTTCTTCCCCTTACATCCATGGAAACAGGCATAGTTCTTTCGTAGGCAGTTCCTATGTTTATCTTGAGCTGCTCAGCGGTTCTTTCTCCAATAAGGACATTATGCTTTTTTCTTATGAATCTTATTATGGCTTCATCAAAATCGTCACCGGCAATTTTTATTGACTTGCTGACAACGGTTCCTCCAAGGGATAAAACGGCTATATCCGTTGTTCCTCCGCCGATATCCACAATCATACTTCCGCAAGGTCTTGAAATATCTATTCCGGCTCCGATGGCAGCTGCCACGGGCTCCTCTATCAAAACTACGTTTCTTGCTCCGGCGTGGCGTACCGCGTCCTCCACAGCCCTCTTTTCAACCTCCGTAACACCGCTTGGTATACATACGGAAACCGTCGGCTTAACAAGGGATTTTTTCACAAACGACTTATCGATAAAATACTTTATCATCTTTTCCGTGAGTTCATAATCCGATATAACGCCCTGTTTAAGAGGTCTTATGGCCGCAATATTACCGGGTGTTCTGCCAAGCATACGTCTGGCTTCCTCACCTACTGCAAGTATTGTATTTGTATCTCTGTCAACGGCTACGACCGAAGGCTCATTAAGAACTATTCCCTGTCCCTTTATATATACCAGGACATTGGCTGTTCCAAGGTCTATGCCTATGGTCTCGCCGATTCCAAATCCGTTAAACATAAGTAAGTACTTCCTTTCAACTTATGAGTTTTTAAGTTCCACAACAGTAACTCCCATTTCTCCCTCTCCGTAGACACCGGGACGGAAGCTCTTTACATGCGGATTTCTCTTCAAATATCTCTGGACAGCCTCTCTAAGAACACCGGTACCTTTTCCGTGAATAATGGTAACGGTCTTAAGTCCCGCAAGATAAGCGTCGTCAAGATATTTATCAATGTTTCCGATTCCTTCTTCCACCGTCTGTCCACGGCAGTCGATTTCGGGAAGTATAAACTGGCTCTTTCCTGCCCTTACTCCCATGGAAACATTTCTTGATGTATTTTTCTTTTCTTCCTTAGGAGCATCATAGTAAGTAAGCTCATTTAAAGGTACTTTTATTTTCATATTTCCTGTCTGAACCATAACTTCACCGTTTGCGTCAGGCTCTGACAGGGCTGTACCTGTTCTGTCAAAGGAAAGTATATATACACTGTCGCCCTTTTTAAGATTCTTAATGGGTTTTACAGATGAAACTTTCTTTTTCTTTGACTTTTCTATCATCTCATCAACGGCTGATACCTTATTTTTAAGCTCAGCACGCTTTTCATTGAGTTTGTTTTGTCCTGCCTTTTCTCTGGCCGCCTTATTGAGCTCTTTTATTATTCTGTCAGACTCTTCCTTTGCCTGCTGATAAATGGTTCTTGCTTCCATTCTGGCATCGGCAATGATTTTTTCCTTCTGCTCGTTTATCTTTTTCTTCTGAGCCTCTACCTCATTTTTGAGTCTTTCAGCTTCTTTTCTGTACCGCTCTGCCCTTTCCTGTTCATATATAACAGTTTTTTTGCTTATTTCAAGGTCAGTTATGACGTCTTCAAATTTTACGTTTTCACTGCTTATAAACTCCTTGGCGCTGTCTATTACATAGTCAGGCAGTCCAAGTTTCTTTGAAATAGCAAAGGCATTACTTTTTCCAGGTATGCCTATAAGAAGCTTATAGGTGGGTCTTAAGGTATCCACATTGAATTCACAGCAGGCATTTTCAACGCCTTCCGTTGACAGCGCGTATACTTTAAGCTCACTGTAATGGGTTGTTACAGCAGTTCTTACCTTCATATTATGGAGAAGCTGTATTATTGCCATGGCGAGGGCAGCTCCTTCAGTAGGGTCTGTTCCCGCTCCAAGCTCATCAAACAGTACAAGGCTGTTTGGTGTAACTTCATCCAAAATTCTGACTATATTGGTCATATGGGCCGAAAATGTACTGAGACTCTGCTCAATTGACTGCTCGTCTCCTATGTCGGCAAACACATTGTCAAATACCGCCAGCTCAGAGCTGTCAAAGGCCGGTATATGAAGTCCTGCCTGACCCATAAGCGTAAACAGACCCAGTGTTTTGAGCGCTACGGTTTTTCCGCCCGTATTGGGACCTGTTATAAGGAGAGTATTGAAATCCCTTCCGATATTTATATCTATGGGAACTACTTCCTTTTCATTAAGGAGTGGATGTCTTCCCTTTCTTATGTCTATTATGCCGTTTGTATTGAATTTAGGCTCGCTTCCGTTCATTTTAAGGGAAAGTTCAGCCTTGGCAAATACGAAATCAAGATGTCCTATAATTGTAAGGTTAGCTTCCATAACATCGGCATTTTCAGCAACAAGAGCCGAAAGGGATGCAAGAATCTTTTCGATTTCTTCTTTCTCCTTTGCCTGAAGCTCTTTTATTTTATTATTAAGCTGTATTACGGCTGTAGGCTCCATAAATACGGTTGAGCCTGTATTTGAACGGTCGTGGACCATTCCCGGGAAACTGCTCTGATATTCAGCCCTTACGGGAACGCAGTATCTGTCATTTCTTATGGTAATTACAGCGTCCTGAAGCATTGTTTTATATGATGCAGAATATATGATTGTATTGAGCTTGTCTCTAATACTGCCGTTGGCGTTTCTTATTTCACGTCTTACGCTTCTGAGACCGCTGCTGGCATCATCGGAAATTTCCTGCTCGTTTATTATACATCTTGTTATTTCGTTTTCAACGCTGGTTATGGGTTTTACAACATTGAAATAATCCTCAAGCACAGGGAATACGTCTGCTTTATTTTCCTGCTTTGAATAGTTCTTTACTTTTCTGCAGACATAAAGAAATTCTCCCACTGCCATAAGCTCATCAATGCCTAAAACGCCTCCTGCGAGGGACCTGTCCAGCTGTGGTCTTATGTCTTTTATTCCTCCAAGGGGAAGGCGCCCTTTTTTAAGAGCCATATTTACGGCTTCTGTGGTCTCCTTCTGCTCCCTTGTTATGGCACCCATATCATCCAGGGGCATAAGGGACGAACATTTTTCCTTTCCCATGGGTGAAAGGGCAAGAGATACCAGTTTATCTCTTATCTTAATATATTCAAGTGTTTTAAGTGCTTTTTCGTTCATTTTAAAATTAGTCTCCAATTATTTTATTTCTTTAATGAGACCGCTCGTGTATGCATACATAAGCTTTTCAAGTTCTTCTATATTCTTTTTGAGCTGTTTTCCTATATCTGTACTTGCAACTCTTATCCTTGCCTGTGAGTACTGGAGAGCAACCGTGGAGGAATGTATATCCTTTTCCTCGGCGATGGCTTTTTCCCTTGACTCAAACGGCTCATGTGATACAAGAACAAGTCCATGTGAATTATAAATAAGCGTATATCCTGCTATACCTGTTTCCTTCTGGTAAGCCTTGGCAAATCCGCCGTCGATAACGAACAGCTTTCCGTTTGCTTTTATGGGGCTTTCACCTTTCTTTACCTTAACGGGAACATGTCCGTTTATGATATGGGACCTGTCAGGGTCAAGACCGAAGTTTTCAAGTATTTCTCTGCAGACTTTTTCGTCATTTCTCTTTTCATAATAAGGGCTCTTATTTTCTTTGTGGGTTTCCGTATCCTCAATAAAATATCTTTCAAAGGTTGTCATGGCGTCCTTGCCAAACAGAGGTGAGTTTTCGCCGCACCAGAGATACCATATAAGGTCAAGACATTCTCTCTTTGTCTTGCTGTGAGGCCTTGTATAGTATCCTTCTCTCATGGCCCTTTCAACGGCGTCCATGTAGTCTTTGCCCTTAAGTTTTCTGCCTCTGAAAGCTACCTCCTTAAGACTTCCGTCCTCATTTGTAGGTATACATCCATGGAAAAGCAGGTTTGAATTAAATATGCTGTATATGCTTCCGTTGCTGAACATAAATCTTACATGTCTCTGAAGCTTGCCGCTGTTTACAAAGGAAGACTTTATCTTATCCATTACACTCTGTTCTTCTTCCGAAAGCTCGAAAGGATTCTCAGGGTCAATGGTAGGCAGGTTGCAGTCCCTTAAAGGATATTCCTGTCCCTTTATTGTTATTGTTCCCTTTTCAAAGTCAATTTTATCCAAAAGAAGTCTGCCGTCCATCTTAAATTCAGGATGGCGTTTGATTATCTGTGCCTCCATCTTAAACTGCATTATGGAAATGGCCTTATGCATCTTTGCCGTAAGTATTACTTCTTTATCGCTCAGTGCATCTGCATCTGAGTTTTTAGGCATAAAATATGTGCAGGGGTCATCTGTGTATTTTTCCATGGCAAATGTGGCAAGGGGTATAAGGTTTATACCGTAATCCTCTTCTATGGTATCAAGATTGCAGTAGCGGGCCTGTATTCTTATTACGTTGCATATAAGAGCCTGGCATCCTGCCGCAGCTCCCATCCAGCTGATATCATGGTTTCCCCACTGTATATCCACGGAATGATAGTTTTCCAAAAGGTCCATTATTTTTGCGGCTCTGGGTCCTCTGTCATAGATATCGCCTATGATGTGGAGCCTGTCAATGGCCAGTCTCTGAATGAGCTTTGATATGGCTGTTATAAATCTGTCCGCCTGGTCGAGCCTTATTATGGACTCGATTATCTGATTGTAGTACAGCTCCTTATCTTCTCCGGTGCTGTCCTCATGAAGAAGCTCCTCTATTATGTACGCGAAATCCGGCGGAAGTGCCTTTCTTACTTTGGAGCGTGTATATTTTGCGGATATGACCTTGCAGATTGTTACAAGACGATGAAGGGTTATTCTGTACCAGTCGTCCATATCCTCTTCTGTCTTTTTGATTTCCTCAAGCTTCTGCTCGGGATAATATATGAGGGTTGCAAGGGTCTTTTTCTCAGAATCTCTGAGACTTGTTCCAAGTATGTATGTTATATGGTTTTTAATAACGCCTGAAGCATTTCTGAGCACATGGCTGAACGCTTCATACTCACCGTGAATATCAGAAACAAAGTGCTCCGTGCCCTTTGGAAGATTAAGTATAGCTTGAAGATTAATTATCTCCGTACTGGCACTTGTAATATTAGGGTACTGTTTTGCAAGAAGGTTAAGATATTTAAACTCCTCATTTGTAAATTCCATTTCCAAATCCGGCATCTAAGCGTCCTCCTGTTATTTGCTGATTATATTTTTTACTGCAGTGCTGTTTCCCTGATAATTTATATATATCACCGTTTTAGCGGCAACAAATATCATATTAATAAAAGAAAGAATTACACCTGATAAAACTATCGTAAAATATGAATCGGGAGCAAGCATAAATATTGTTCCTACCAGGTACGCAACGGCATAGCTGAAGGCATAGAAAACTATCATATATAAAAATGTTCTCCACCATTTTCCCTTTACCAGCTCTCTGCTGCGTCCAAGGGACTTCGTACCTTTACAGTCATCAAGGATTATGGCATATACATAAAAACTCCAAACGACCGCAAGGAATATCCCAGGTATAACTCCAAGAAGTGTAAGTAATGATACGCAGATACTGAAAACTATCATAGACAGAATAAATCTTCCGGCATTTGAAAAGGCTGCTGAAAGAGCTTCCGTATAGGCAGGATTTTTACCCTGAAGGGCCTCTTTGGTTATGTAGACAACTGCCATGCTTCCGAATGGATAAAGTATCATATCCGTAAGGGTGCCTGCAAAGTTATATCTTACCATACTAATATATTCAGGAGTTGTCACAAACTTTTCAATCATTTCCGGACTTGAAAGTATTGCAGTAAAGTCTACGCCTGCTCCTATGTTATTTATAGCCAGTGTTATATATCCGCTGAGCAGATTTATGGGAAAATAAATAATGAGCAGTACAAAAAGTATGGCTGTAAGATTACTCCTGACAGCTGCATAGCCTAAAACCAATGACTCCCCAACTGATATTTTTTCTTTATTTTTTATTTCATCTATAAGCATTTTTTCTTGTCCTTTCTTAAACTCTATTTTTAATTATATAATTTTCGGTTATTAAAGTCTATATAAATTTAAACATCGTAATATACATATAATAATTAAAAATATTATTGGAGGA
>CABPCX010000060.1 GCA_902406135.1 uncultured Eubacteriales bacterium | reverse complement strand
AAAGCGGATATTCGGGAAATGACATAGCTAAAAAAATAGGAACTGCTCCCTTTGTGGCCAATGCAGGAGTAAGACAGAGCAGAAATTTTGGCTATGATACTTTGAAGAGGGCACTAAACAAATGCATAGAAACCGATTACAGCATAAAAAGCGGAGCCCTTGACGCCGTTTCCGGCATAGAAATACTTATTGCGGACGGAGTGGCTTTTTAGAAAGTTTTCAGACTAACGGCATATAATTTAATTAAAAGTTAGATTACGGCCGGAGTCTTGATTATGAACAGAAAAAAGAGAAAATGTATCGGCGCAGTTATGGCAGCCTTTGGCCTGGGAATGCTTATTGCGGGTTTTGTGCCCATATGGGGGATAATAGCCGCAATAGTGCTTACGGCCGTTGGCATATATATCCTTATGGATAACGGATGTTAAAAAATTTACCGATAAATGAAAAAGAGGTCATTGTTATTAAAACAATGACCTTTTGTGTTCATATATGAAAGGTAGCGTGCTTTTAGATAGCGCGTGTTACTTTACCGGAACGGAGGCATCTTGTGCAGATGTAGATTGATCTGATAGTTCCGTTATCGTTGATTTTAACCTTTTTTACATTGGGTTTCCAAGTTCTGTTTGCGCGTCTGCTGACCTGACTACGATTGATGCTGATTCTGTGTCCGGTACGCATACTCTTTTCACAAATTTCACACTTTGCCATTTATTACACCTCCTAGTTGCTATTGCGTGACATAACAAATGTATATTATCAGAAATGGAGTGATTTTGCAAGAAGTTTTGAAAGTTTTCCGCAAAAAATTTTTGTATTGCATGAAAAGAAACAAAAAATCCCTGCCGCATACATCAATTTAACGATTTTTTTACGATTATGGCAGTATGAGCAAAAAATGTTTTTATTTTTACTGTAAGAGTGGTATAATATATAAGACTATAAGATTTAGGAGGTAGGGAAAATGTCAGCAAAACTTGAAAATCAATACGGAACAATCTCCATTGAGAATGAAGTTATAGCCAGAGTTGCAGGCCTTACAGCTTTAGACTGCTACGGCATCGTTGGTATGGCCGCTAAAAATGTAAAAGACGGCATCGTACAGCTGCTTAAACGTGAAAGCCTTACAAAAGGTATTAAAATTAGCGTGAATGAAGACAAAATAAGTATAGATATGCACATTATCGTTGAATACGGCACAAATATCACTGCCATCGCTGAAAATACCATCAGTACAGTAAAATATAAAGTTGAAACTGTCTGCGGTATTGACGTGGAACAGGTTAATGTGTTTGTCGAAGGCGTACGCGTCGACGGCTGATTTAAGGAGGACTATCGGTGAGTGTAACAAGTATTAATGGTTTATTGCTAAAAAGAATGATTATATCCGGAGCCAACAACCTTAATTCCAAAAAGGAAACGGTTGACTCTCTTAATGTATTTCCGGTTCCTGACGGCGATACGGGTACAAATATGTCCCTTACGGTGCTTGCCGCCGCAAGAGAAGTTGAAAAAAGCCAGTCTCTTGACGCAGGCGAAGTTGCAAAGCTTGCTTCAAACGGCTCTTTAAGAGGCGCAAGAGGTAACTCAGGCGTTATCACATCTCAGCTTTTCAGAGGATTTGCCAAGGAGCTTGAAGGCGTTAGCGAGGCTGACACAGTTGCGTTGGCGAAGGCTACCGCAAAGGCCGTTGAGACTGCTTATAAGGCCGTTATGAAGCCTAAAGAAGGAACAATACTTACAGTGGCAAGAATTATGAGCGAAAGCGCTCTTAAATACTGTCACAAAATAACAGATATCACAGAGTTTATGGAAGCCGTTATTAAGGACGGACATGCTATCCTTCTTCAGACAAAGGAAATGCTTCCCGTACTTAAACAGGCTGACGTTGTCGATGCGGGCGGAATGGGACTTCTGTTCTTCCTTGAAGGCGCTCTCAGAGTTATCGGAAGCGATGTGGAAGTTAAGGTTGAAGAAGCTTCAGCATCAGCACCTGCAAGAGAATATGCCGCTCTTGCATCAATAGACAATGAAAGCATAACTTTCGGCTACTGCACAGAGTTCTTTATTAATGTAAAGAATGCTCCCGATGCTACAGTAGGCGCCCTTAAAAACTATCTTGGTTCAATAGGTGACAGCTTAGTAGTAGTTGCAGACGATGAGATTATAAAGGTTCACGTTCATACAGACCATCCCGGTATGGCCATTGAAAAGGCCCTTACAATAGGAAGCCTTTCAGGCCTTAAGATTGACAATATGCGTGAACAGCATACAAATAAAATAGATTTCACTGCTGAAAGCAAACCCGTGCAGGCACAGGCAGCCGAAGCGCCTAAAAAAGAGCATAAGGAAACAGGATTTATTTCCGTATGTGCCGGCTCAGGCCTTGCAGATATATTCAGAAGTCTTGGCGTTGACGTTATTATCGAAGGCGGACAGACAATGAATCCCAGTACAGAGGACATACTTAACGCCATAAACGAGATAGACGCTGACAATATCATAGTAATGCCTAATAACAAAAATATTATCCTTGCGGCAGAACAGGCTAAAAATCTTACAGAGGATAAGAAGGTATATGTTGTTGGAACAAGGTCTGTACCCGAAGCCATATCAGCTATGCTCTGCTACAATGCCGAAGAAGATATCGAAGACGTTATCGAAGAAATGAAGGAAGCTATCCAGAATGTAACTACAGCGTCAGTTACTTATGCCGTAAGAGATACAAAAATCGGGGATAAGGAGATAACAAAGGGCGATATCCTCGGTATGCTTAATGATGACATTGCTGTTGTAGGAAAGGACATTGCAGAGGCTACTAAAGAGCTTATAAGCAAGGCCGCAAACGAAGACAGCGAAATAATAAGCATATACTATGGAAGCGATGCAACCGAAGAAATGGCTGCAGAAATCGGAGAATATGTTGAAGAGAATTTCCCTGACTGTGACGTTGAGATTCATGCGGGAAATCAGCAGCTTTACTATTACATTATTTCCGTTGAATAAATAAAGTAATTTAAGGGCGTCATAAGGACGCCCTTTTTATTGTTAAAAGAGGTGCAGGATATGCTTAAGGCCGACAGTCCCGTAAGTGAATTAAAAGGAATAGGCGAAGGAAGAGCCAAAACTCTGAAAAAACTGAATATTGTGAAAGTTTCGGACATTTTCAGCCATTATCCCAGGGACTATGAGGACAGAAGCAGGGTTACGCCCATAAAAGAGCTTGAGCCCGATGAACTTATGGTCATAACGGGAATACCAAAGGAAGAACCTAAAACATCATATTTTGGCGGTATGGGCATAACAAAGGTAAGAATATATGATGAAAGCGGAAGTATTAATGCCGTATGGTATAACCAGCCCTATGTCAAAAACAATATTAAACCGGGAATAAAATATGCCTTTGTCGGAAAGATGACCGTAAAGAAAAACGGAGCAAAGGAGTTTAATCCCTCTGAAACGGAAAAAATCGAGGGAGAAAACTGGCAGGGCGGAATAATACCCATATATCCTCTTTGTGCGGGGATAAGCCAGAAGGTTTTCAGAAAGATAGTTAAAGATACCCTTGAAATTGCCGACGAAAGCATAACGGACTGTATACCCTTTCCGGTAAGGAAAAAGTACAGGCTGGCGGGAAAGGCTTTTTCCGTAAAAAATATTCATATGCCCGAAAGCCCGGAATCCTATGAAATTGCCAGAAAAAGACTTGTATTTGAGGAGCTGTTTATGCTCCAGACGGCGCTTTTGAGACTTAAAAATGATAACATAACAGATAAAAACGGCATCAAAATGGGAAAAATCGATATGTCGGAGTTTTTTTCTTCCCTTCCCTTTAAATTTACCGACGCCCAGAATAAGGTGTTTGAAGAAATAACATCTGATATGGTTTCGGGGAATGTTATGAACAGGCTCATACAGGGAGATGTGGGAAGCGGAAAAACGGCAGTGGCCATGGCATCGGCATATATGGCGGTAAAAAACGGCTGCCAGGCAGTTATGATGGCGCCGACGGAGGTTCTGGCATCTCAGCATTATGAAAGCTTTAAAGCGGTTTTTGAGCCCCTTGGCATAAGGATAGGAATAATGACAGGAGGACAGAAAGCGTCGGAAAAAAGAAAGGCAATGGCAGCGGCCGCTTCGGGAGAAACCGACATAATAATCGGCACCCATGCCCTCATACAGGAAAAAACGGAATTTAAAAATGTAGGCCTTGTAATAACCGATGAGCAGCATAGATTCGGAGTAAGACAGAGACAGACTCTTGCGGATAAAGGTGAGAGGCCCCATGTCCTTGTTATGACGGCGACACCCATACCAAGAACCCTGGCACTTATACTGTACGGAGACTTGGATATATCCATAATAGACAGTCTGCCGCCGGGAAGACAGGCCATAGATACCTTTGCCGTAAACAGTTCATACAGGCAGAGAATATACAATTTTATAAAAAAGGAAATCGAAAAGGGAAGACAGGCCTATATAATATGCGCCATGGTGGAGGAAAACGAAAAAATTGAAGCCGAATCCGTCATAAAATACGCTGAGGACCTTAAGGACACTGTACTTGGAGACAAAAACATAGCCTTTGTCCACGGTAAAATGAAATCCGATGAAAAGGACGAAATACTGAAATCCTTTGCAGCGGGCGAAATAGATATACTTGTATCCACAACGGTTATAGAGGTAGGCATAAATGTCCCCAATGCTACGGTTATGGTGGTTGAAAATGCCGAAAGATTTGGCCTTGCACAGCTGCATCAGCTTAGAGGCAGGGTAGGACGAGGAAGCGAAAAATCATACTGTATACTCATATCAGATAATAAAAGCGAAATAACAAGACAGAGGCTTAAGACCATGACATCTACCACAGACGGGTTCAAAATATCGGAGACCGACCTTAAATTAAGGGGGCCGGGAGAGTTTTTCGGTACAAGACAGCATGGCCTGCCAAGTCTCAGAATTGCAAATCTTTATAAGGATATGGATATACTTAAATCAGCCCAGAAAGCGGCTTTGGAAGTCATAAGAAACGACCCTGAACTTAACAAAGAAGAAAATCTGCCCCTTAAAAAGGAGCTTGACGAAATATTTTTATCAGATAATATCGGAATTTAAACATAATAGTGTTTAAATATGTAATAAAGAATAAATTTTTGTTGTTTTTTAGGAATAAGTTTGGTATACTCATTGTAGTTTGTTCCGAGGTTTATTATGAGCTTTTCGGAAGAAAATGGAGGTTTTTTATATGCGTGTTATTGCCGGAAGCGCCAGAAGGCTGCAGCTTAAAGCGCCTGAAGGTATGAATACGAGACCTACAGCCGACCGTGTTAAGGAATCTCTTTTTAATATGCTTAATCCCGATCTTTACGGATGTGCATTTCTTGACCTTTTCAGCGGGTCGGGGGCCATCGGCATAGAGGCGTTGAGCAGAGGTGCGAAAAAGGCAGTTTTTGTTGATGAGTCCTTTGAATGTGTCGGAATAATAAAGCAGAATCTTGAGTTCACAAGACTTAATGAAAATGCGGAAATATTAAACGAAGATGTTTATGCGGCAGTCAGAAAACTTGGCCAAAGAGGAGAAAAGTTCGACATAATATTTATGGACCCTCCCTATGCCGCCGGATTTTATATACCTGTACTCAGAGAAATAAAAAAGGCTGGTATCCTTGCGGATGACGGGTATATCGTGGCGGAAGCGGCTAAGGATTACGAGTTTGCCGTGGAAGAAGGATTTAAAATTATTAAAGAAAGGAAATGCGGCCCTGCCGTTATGACTTTTCTGAACGTGGAGGAAGAAAGATGTTAAAAGCAATATATCCGGGGAGCTTTGATCCCGTGACAAACGGTCATCTGGATATTATAAAAAGAGCCTCGGCTATGGTTGACACTCTTATTGTCGGTATATGCGGCAATCCAAATAAGATGTCATTATTAAGTGCTGACGAGCGTTATGAGCTGATTAAGGAAGCAACAAAGGATTTAAAAAATGTTGAAGTAATGGAAATCGACGGTATGCTTGGAGAGTTTGCGCAGAAGATAGGCGCAAAGGTTATTATCAGGGGTGTAAGAGACATCAGTGATTTTATAAACGAATTCCAGAGAGCTATTATCAACAAGCAGCTTACCGGAGATGTGGAAACAATTTTTCTGGCGGCAAGCCCTGAAAATATAACGCTAAGTTCCAGCGCAGTAAGAGAGATACTTGCTTTTAACGGAGATTTGGATATGTTTGTACCTGAGTCCGTTAAGATTAAATTAAAGGAAAAATTTGAAAGAGAGGGATAAGAATGGATGATACAGTATTAAAGCTTCTTGAAGAACTTGAACAGGTAGTGGATGAAGGCCGTTCTTCACCTTTTTCTAACAAGGTTCAGGTCGATAAGGACGAAATATTCGAAATTATCGATGAAATAAAAATGAAGCTTCCCAATGAAATCAAACAGTCAAAGTGGGTCATTGAAGAAAGAAACAAGATCCTTGTAGACGCCCAGAAGGAAGCAGACGAAATGCTTAAAGAAGCAGAGGTACGTCTCAGCAAGCTTGTAGAAGAGCATGCAGTTACACAGAAAGCCTATGAGCAGGCAGCTGAAATAATGGACGCAGCAAAGAAGAGCGCTAAAGAAATGAGACTTGGCGCCATTGACTATGCTGATGACGTTATGGGTGTAGCTGAACAGAGATTAAGAGAAATGCAGGATTCTATTGAACAGGAAAACCGCAAGCTCATCGAGTTCTACAAAGAAAACATTAATGTTATCTTCGATAACAGACAGGAACTCAGAGGAATCAAAAAAGACTGATATTCAAACGAGATTTAAAAGTGCCGGAACTATTTCCGGCACTTTTTTTCACCTATTAATAAAAATACTGCGACGGCAAGGAAAGAAGAAGCGGCAAATACGGAAGGTGAATCGGATATTTCATAAAAGACTTCAATACTTTTGCCTGTGGGGAAAAATAAGTCGTAAAAAAGCACTGCCGATATGTATGCCGTGGCGGCACAGAAAGCTTTGCCGGCAATATATTTTTTTATATCTATGCCGCAGCTGCCGATTATGGCTGCCGTCTGAAGGTGTACCGAAAGACCTCCCCAGCAGAGCATGGCACATATTATGGGATAGCCGAGCTTTGGCGTAAGGGCCGAAGCTTTTTTAATTCCCTGGGTAAATTCCAAAAGGCCCGATATGGCAGTATCAACAATCGAATTTTTAGACGATAAAAACAAAGAAATGGTTTCGGCTATGACCGAAAAGAAAATTATACAGCCTCCCACAAGGAGTATGGAGCCCACGGCTGAACTTATGGCTGTATAAATGGCTGTGTCAGAGGCGGTGCTTATATTTCCTTCCGAATATCTTTCGGCAGGGAAAACAAAATTAAAAAGTACACCAGTGGCCAGTGATGAAAATACGCATATGAATATAAGAAATACCGCAGCCCCTCTGTCAGCCAGCATTGATGAAGCCACGGCTGATATTATAAAAACCGCTCCGGGGTTATTGCAGAAAGCCAGCAGGTGTTCGGCCGTATCTTTGGATATGGCCTTTTTTACATACAGGTCTGATATTATTTTAGCCCCAACTGGATATCCCGATAATATGCTTATGGGAAACAGCACCATAAACCGGAATGGAACTCCGAAAAGAGAAAAAGTAACCTTATCAAAAAATGCCGGCTTCTCCGAAAAATCAAAGGACAGCCATGAAGATATGACCATAAACGGAAAAAGGGAAGGCACTATGGTATTTATCCACAGATTAAGCCCCTCCAGAGCGGCTGATGACATCTTATCGCTGTAAAGGACGATACTTAAAGTAAAAAATATTATAAATGCTGATTTAAAAATTTTACGCATAAAAAACCCCCGACAATACTCATTTATTATTATGAGCGGCGGGGGACAAAGATTACTGATATTAAATATTTTCTATTATTACGGGCATTGTATAATCGAGGGCACGTTTTTTGCCTGACGGCGTGGGCTGGCCAAGATAATAAATGTCCGTTGCCTTTTTTTCAAGGTCCAGCAGGGATTTCTGCAGGTCCGAAAGATTTCTCTCGTCTCTGCTGACGTTGATTACAACAGGCACATTTGATTTATGACACAGGGCGCTTACAAGGGGCTCGGCGGACTTTCTGAAGCCAAGGACCCTTATATAGGGCTGGAATTCAATGGGAGAGAATATCTGCTCCTGTTCCTTTGTTATGCCAAGAAGTATGTGGCACAAGATTCTCATAAGTCTTGTGTGGGTATATCTCTTTGTTTTGAGCTCTGCGCATATATCATTGATTTTATATGAGTTTCCGACTGTTTTAAGTATTCTGTTTTCAAGGCCTTCGGATATACCGCTTATTTCCCTTAAATCGTCGGCGGTCATAGTCCTTAAAAGATATGCCATAGCGTCGGAATACTGGTCCATAAATATGGGTACAGCCTTTTCATAAAGGTCAAAACATTCGGGAGGAACAGTCTGGGCAACCAGGTTTGTTTTTCCTTTATAAATTACCTTTCTTACGGCAGAGGCGGAAGCGATGGTGCCGTTGATTTTATCCGAGTTGTATTCCGAGCCCGTACGCTTTGTTATAACGGGTTTTATGCCCGATGAAAACATTTTAAGGGCCTTAATATATTCCACGGCAAGGATATTGTTGGACGTGCCTAAAATATCCGGATTTTTTCCAGTTTCGGTACTGAAAGCAGTTGCCCTTGCTACGGGGAAGGAGACACCCTTTGAAAGCTCGGATTTAAGCGTCTCGTTAAAACTTTCCGTTGGGCTGACCAAAAGTT